>NZ_JBYSXL010000037.1:0-30524 GCF_058782155.1 Methylobacterium sp. FW306-05-D | reverse complement strand
GCTCCTTTCGGAGCGGGCGGTCAGCAGGTCGGCTCGGGTGTCGCGGGTCTCAGGTCTGCTGCGTGCGGCGCGGACGGACGGTCCAGCGCTCGAACTCGGCGGCGATGTCGTCCTCGCCGCGCGCGCCGCCCTTGGGCTGGGGCTGCGGATTGCCGAGGGCCTGCGACAGACTCTCGATCACGTCGTCGATCCGCGAGTCGATGTGGGGTGCGGTCTCGGCCTGCGTCTCGGCTCCGCCGTCGGGCTGCCCGTGGGCCTCGGCGGGCTCGGGCTCGGATGCCGCCTCCACCGGGGCGGGCTCATCGGCCGGCGGCGGCGATGCGGGCGCTGCCTCGGCGGCGATGGGAGCCGCCGCCACCGCGCTGCCGCCCGCGACCCGGCGCAGGGCCTTCATCATCCCGTCGCCGTCGCCGGTGCTGACATTGGCGCTGGCCTTCGGAGCACCGTAGCGGCCGAAGCCGAAGCGCGGCTCGATGAGGTCGAGCACCGCTTCGAGGGCGGCGTTGGAGAGGCCGATCTCGCCGGGCTGCGGGACGCCCTGGAGCGCGACGGCATGGCGCTCATAGCTCGGATCACCGGAGACCTCGGGGCCGAACCAGGCCGGAACCGCGAAGCCCTGAGCCTCGTCGGCTCCGTCGAAGGAGACGCTGACGAGGTCGAATTCCCCCGGGGCGACGTAGCGGTCGATCAGGGCCTCGCGGCCTCCGCCGAGGGCCAGCGCCGTGCGGTCATAGGCGGCCTTGCCCGAACAGACATCCATCAGCGCGTCGCCGTGGGCACGCGGCACGTCGGTGCGCTCCTCGCTCGAACTCCCGTCCGGCGCCGTGGTCACCAGGACGAGGTGGCAGGTCTGCCCGTCGACCCGCACGTAGGAGACGCGGCCGGCCTGGGGGGCGAAGTAGCCCTCGCTGATCCGGGCGCCGCCGCGCTCCTTGCGGATCAGGCGCACCAGGGACGGGGCCACGAGAAACCGGCGTACGAGGCTCATCGACATTCTCCGCGAGGTCGGTCGACCCGGGGGGTGGGTCCGGGTGGACGCTGACGTCAGGGCCACCGGCCGCCCGCGGGGCGGACAGGCCGGCTTCCAGGTGGTTCCCCGCACCGGAACCGGCGGCCCTCCGCGCGGAACGATGACATAGGATATGATCTGTGATCATTCCCAGCGTTGCCGGGACGGATCGGACAATAATTCTTCATCTTGGACTAAGCAAAACGACGGCGAAATCAAGACCACCGCCGCCGTCGCCCCGCCTCGTCTCCCAATCCGTCCCCATCGAAACCCGATGGGGTGCCTCTCACGCGTCCGGTTCGAAGCGCAGCGAGAGGCCGTTCATGCAGTAGCGCAGGCCGGTGGGCGCCGGCCCGTCGTCGAAGACATGCCCGAGATGGCCCTTGCAGCGCGCGCAATGGACCTCGGTGCGGGTCATCCAGTGGCTGCGGTCGACGGTCGTCTCCACCGCGTCGTCGAGGGGATCGAAGAAGCTCGGCCACCCGGTGCCGCTCTCGAACTTGGTGCCGGTGGCGAAGAGCGGCGCGTCGCAGCCGGCGCAGTGGAAGACGCCCGGACGCTTCTCGGCGTTGAGGCAGCTGGTGCCGGCCCGCTCGGTGCCGTGCTCGCGCAGCACGCGGTACTGGTCTGGCGTAAGGATCTCGCGCCATTCGGCTTCGCTGCGGGTCTGCACATCGTCCATGGGCGTCGAAGATCTCGCGGGGGATGACGTCGAGGGGGAAGACATCGGGTTTGCACTCCTGAAAGGGGCCGGGACGCTGCCCCTTAGATAGGCGCCCGGTGCCGCCGCGGGGAGGCCACCCTCAGGCCGTCGCCCCGAGGGTGTCGGCCATGCGGGCGCGGCGCGCGCCCATGGGCATCTCCGGCCCGGTCGTGGTGTCCCGGGCGGTCTGATGCTCCATCTCGGCGTTGATCTCACCACCGAGCAGCACAATCGTAGTGGAGATCCAGATCCAGGTCATGAAGCCGATGGCCGCGCCCAGGGAGCCGTAGGTCTCGTTGTAGTTGCCGAAGCTCGAGACGTACCAGGAGAACAGGATCGAGGCCGCGAGCCAGAGCAGGCCGGCCACCGCGCCGCCGACACCGACCCAGCGCCAGCGCGGACGCTCGCGGCTCGGACCGTAGCGGTAGAGCAGCGACAGCCCCGCGAGCAGGACCATGAGGAGGGCCGGCCAGCGCAGCAGGGCGATGAGCCAGGCCGTGTCGCTCAGGCCCACGAACTTGAACACCACCGGCAGCACCACGATGCCGGTGAGCGCCAGGATGGTGAAGACCAGCGCCCCGATGGTGAAGGTGAGCGAGCGCAGGTTCAGCATGACGAAGGAGCGCTTCTCCTCCTCCTCGTAGACCACGTTCAGGGCGTCGAACATCGCCTTCATGGCGGCATTGGCGCTCCAGAGCGAGAGCAGCAGGCTGGTGAAGAAGGTCAGGCCGAGGGTGCCGTTGCCCTTGGCGGCGATGCGCTTGACCTGATCGCCGATGATCTCGATGGCGCCCGACGGCAGCACCCCCCGCATGCTGGCGAGATGCTCGTTGATCGAGCCGACATCCGCGACGAGGCCGTAGCAGGAGACCAGGGCGGCGATGGCGGGGAACAGCGAGAGCAGCGAGTAGAAGGTCACGCCCGCCGCCACCGAGAGCACGCGGTCCTGATTGAACTCGAGGTAGACCCGATAGAGGATGTCCTTCCAGCCCGCCGCCGTGATCTCGGTGGGCGAGTGCGCGGCCCGTCCCCGCTCCACCTGCGTCGCGGCGAGGTACTCGGCCGCCGCCCCCGTATGCGAGCGGGCACCGCCCGCGCCAACCGCCGTCTCGCCGGCCGACGCGGCGGACACGGGCCGGGAGCCTCGCTTCGGTGCCGCCGCGAGGGCGATCAGGGCGGTTCCGAGGAGGAGCGTCCAGAGAACCGGGTGGGCGGCATCGCCGGTGGGCGCAGAAGGCGGGCGTGGGGAAGAAGACATCGATGGACCGGACCGCGCGCCGATGCGGCGCGATGCCTCAACGTGATCCAGGCTTGGCCGTTCCGCACCTTCGACACGCCATCGGCGTCCGTACGCATCCCCGCCGGTCGTTCCGAATTCGGGCCGGCCTAACCCGCTGAAATCATTCCCCTGCGCCGGAGCCAGGCCGCGTACCAGTCCGGCCACGCCGCACTCGGCGTACCGGGGCGACCCATACCGAAGCCGTGCCCCCCGGAGGCGAGCGCGTGGAACTCGACCGGCACGCCCGCATGGCGGCAAGCCTGCGCCATCAGGCGCGCGTTGGCGGGGTCGGAGATCGGGTCGTCCTCCGCCCGCACGAGGAAGGTCGGCGGACAGCCACCCCGCACGTGGGTCTCGACCGACCAGGCGGCGGACAGGTCCGGATCGGGGCGGGCGCCGACCAGCATGCGCCGGGTCACGGTATGATCGTAGGGCGGTTCCAGGGTGATTACGGGGTAGATCAGGGCGGCATCGTCGGGCCTCGCCGACAGCCCATCGGCGGCATCGACCGCGCGATAGGAGGCGAAGGCGGAACGGGTCGCAGCGAGGCCGAGCAGGTGCGCCCCCGCCGAGAAGCCGAGGACGCCGACCCGTGCGGAATCGATCCGATGCGAATGTGCCTGCGCACGGATCAGCCTCAGGGCGCGCTGCGCGTCCTGGAGCGGTGCGCGGCGACCGTCACCCCAGCCCTCCCCCGGCAGGCGATAGGCCAGCACGAACGCCGTGATGCCGCGCGCGGCGAGCCAGCGCGCCGCCGGGCGCGCCTCGCTCTCCATCTGGATGCGCCGGTATCCGCCGCCGCCCGCGACCAGCATCGCCGCGCCGTTCGGAACGTCGGGGGTGAAGACTTCCAGCCCCGGCACGGCGATGTTGCTCGCCGCCCCCGTGTCGCCCACGGCCTCGGGGCCGGCGGGACCGCCGCCGCCCGGCGGCGTGCCGGGCCAGAGCGGGAGGCGGGACTCGGCCGCGACGGCTCCGAGCGGCCCCGCCAGTCCGGCGGAGCTCAAGGCCAAACCGGCGCCGGCCGTGCGAAGCAGGGCGCGCCGATCGATCACGTCACCGCGCCGGATCGGCCGGCCGGTAGAGCCCCCCATGGGCCTCCCGAAGGAGGTTCTTCTGCACCTTGCCCATGGTGTTGCGCGGCAATTCCTCGACGAAGAGCACGCGCTTGGGACACTTGTAGCGGGCGAGGCGGCCCTCGAGGGTGCGCAGGATCGTGGCCTCGTCGGGGACGCCCGAGCCCCCCACCACCACCGCGGTGACGCCCTCGCCAAAATCGGCGTGGGGCAGGCCGATGACGGCGGATTCGACCACGCCCGGGAGGGCGTCGATCTCGTTCTCGATCTCCTTCGGGTAGACGTTGTAGCCGCCCGTGATGATGAGGTCCTTGCCGCGTCCGACGATGTGGACGTAGCCCTGCCCGTCGATCTTGCCGAGGTCGCCGGTGACGAAGAACCCGTCGGCCTTGAACTCGGCCGCCGTCTTCTCCGGCATGCGCCAGTAGCCCTGGAACACGTTCGGGCCCTTCACCTCCACCATCCCCACGGCGTCGGTGCCGAGGAGCGCGCCGGTCTCGGGATCGACCACCCGGACGCTGACCCCGGGGAGCGCCGGACCGACCGTGCCGGCCACCCGCGGCCCCGCATAGGGGTTCGAGGTGTTCATGTTGGTCTCGGTCATGCCGTAGCGCTCGAGGATGGCGTGGCCGGTGCGGGCCTCCCAGTCGCGGTGGGTCTCGGCCAGCAGCGGGGCCGAGCCGGACACGAAGAGGCGGATGCCGGCGGTGACCTCCGGCGTCAGCCCGGCCTCCTTCAGGAGACGGGTGTAGAAGGTCGGAACCCCCATCATCGCGGTGGCGCGCGGCATCAGCGCGAGCACCTGGGCCGGGTCGAACCGGCCGAGGAACAGCATCGTGCCGCCGGTGGCCAGCACGGTGTTGGTGGCCACGAACAGGCCGTGGGTGTGGAACACCGGCAGGGCGTGCAGCAGCACGTCCTCGGCCGTGAAGCGCCAGGTCTCCGCCAGGGTGCGGGCGTTGGAGGCCAGGTTCTCGTGGCTCAGCATGGCGCCCTTGGAGCGCCCGGTGGTTCCCGAGGTGTACAGGATGGCGGCGAGGTCGTCCGGACCGCGGACGACGTCGGAGAAGGCCTCCGTCTCGGCGTCGGCGGCCTCCGCCAGGCTCCCGTGTCCCTTCCCGTCCAGGGTGTGCAGCACCGGCACGCCGGCATCGCGGGCCACGGGGGCGAGGGCTTCGCGCTTGGCCGGATCGCAGACGAACAGCGCCGGCTCCGCATCGCCGAGGAAATAGGCGATCTCGGTGGGCGTGTAGGCGGTGTTGAGGGGCAGGAACACCGCTCCGGCGCGGACGGCGCCGAGATAGAGGAACAGGAAGTCCGGGCTCTTGTCGGCCTGCACCGCCACCCGGTCCCCGGGCTTCACCCCGGCCGCCGCCAGGGCCGCCGCGTAGGCGCCCGAGCGCACGATGAGGTCCGCGTAGGAGTAGCGGGCGCCCTCGCCGGTCTCCAGGAACAGCTTGGCGGCGGGATCGGCCGGCAGGTTCTGGCGAACGAGGTCGAAGAGGTGATTGGTCATCGGCGTTTCGGACATGGTGGGGACGGATACGCTGTCGATCGTTGGTTTCCTACGATCTTCGGTTCGCTCCATCGGAATGGCGGGACATGCGGCGCCGCTCGAGCGCGGCCCGGGTGGATCAGGCCTCGGCCAGGGCCACCGCCCGCATCGGCGGCAGGTTGCTCCGAAGCTCGCGGCTCACCGCGCCGGAGGCGGCGACGGTGCCGAGATTGGCGTAGGTCTCGTGGTTCTTCTCGATGGCGGTGAGGTCGTAGAGATAGTTCACCATCAGGCCGCGGGACTGGGCGAGGCCCTTGGCCGAGACGTCGCCGAGGAAGTTCAGGCGCTCCAGCCGGGCGCCGTTGCCGAGGTGGAAGCGGGCCACGGGGTCCAGGGGCCGCCCGCGCTCGTTCTTGGCGCGCAGGAAGTAGGCCGCCGCCGCCGGGATCATCGCCTTGCGCACGGCCTCGCACTTGGCCTTGTCGCTCTGCCAGTCCGGCTCGTCGATGACGCGCAGGGCCTCGACGTCCTCGCGCGTCAGCCCCTGCGGCGCGTCGGAGCGACGCTCGCGGTCGAGCCAGGCCGAGAAGCCCGGCACCGGCGAGAGGGTGACGAAGGTCTTCAGGCTCGGGATCTCCCGGGCGAGGTCCTCGACCACCTGCTTGATCAGAAAGTTGCCGAAGGTGACCCCGGCCAGGCCCTTCTGGCAGTTCGAGATCGAGTAGAAGATCGCGGTGGTGGCCGCCTTCAGGGGCAGCGGCTCGCGCTCGTGGGCCAGGATCGGCGCGATGGCGGGGGCGATGCCGGCGGTGAGCGCGACCTCGACGAAGATCAGCGGCTCGTCGACCAGGGCGGGATGGAAGAAGGCGAAGCAGCGCCGGTCGGTCGGCTCGATCCGGCGGCGCAGGTCGTCCCAGCCGGTGATCTCGTGCACCGCCTCGTAGCGGATGATCTTCTCGAGGATATGGGCCGGCGTCGTCCAGTCGATGTGGCGCAGCACCAGGAAGCCGCGGTTGAACCACGAGGCGAACAGGTGCTCGAAATCGCTGTCGAGGCTGTCGGCGGCGTCGATGAGGTCGGGATCGGCCTCCTCGCGCCGCAACTCGCGGCGAAGGCCGAACAGATCCTCGCGCATGCGCACCAGGGCGCGGGTGCCGTCCCGGGCGAGGTTCAGGCGGCGGATGAGCTCCTGGCTGCGCGGCTCGGCCGCGTCGTGGAGAGCTCCGAGGGCCGCCCGGGTCGGATCGGCCCGGTAGGCGGCGATCGCCTCGTCCACGGCGGCATGGTCGGCGGTGAACTCGGTGGCGACGAGGCGCAGAAAGCTGGCGCGTTCCGGCCCCGCCAGGGTCGCGTAGCGCTCGAGGATCAGCCGGGCCAGCGCGACGCCGGAGGCCTCGCCGCGGCGGGAGATCAGGTCCTCGCAGAGCTTGACCAGTTCCTGCGCGCTCGCGCGGACCGCGAGGTCGCCGCGCCCGATGCCGATGAGATCCCGGCCGCGGTCGCTGATCGTCTGGAGCAGATCACCGAAGAAAGAGATCGCCGCCATGGCCCGCTGCCTGCCCCCTCGCTGGCGCCCGACCCGGGCGCGCCGGAGCCCCGCACGTCGTGGGGTCTCGGCTCGGCCGCTACCTTAGGGCCGCGGCGCGCGCAGGACCAGAGACCGTGGCCGTAAAGCGGTCCCCGGCGTGAGCCTTCACGCCTCCCCGGACGTGGCGATCTCCGCCTGGTCGGCCCGCTCACGCCAGTCGACGACGCCGTGCTGACGGGCGAAGCGCAGTTCGGCGGCGCGCAGGGCGCGCATCGGGTCGCGGGCGCGGGTGATGTCCACCGAGCCGACCGTGAACGGCACCCCGAGGATCTGCTTGGCAAAGTTGACGCGGTAGGTCGCCATTCGGAACTCCCTGGTCGATGAGCGACGCGTTGACTCTCCGAAGGGCTCGCCGATCCGGACGTCCCGCCGGCACGACCTCCCTGAACGCCGCGACTCATCGATTCCCACTGCAATCAGAGCGCAAGTCGCGAAGGATTCCAAGCGCAAGCTGCGCGCGAAACCTTCGCAATTCAGGTCGCCCATAACATCCGGTATATGGGAAGCCTGAAATCCCGCGAAAACCACGCCGCGACGACATGGCCGCGCCCGGTCTGCCAAGACAAACCCCAGACTTCGGCAAGAGCAGGGCAAGATCGAACCGGACGGCGGTGACGGTCACGGCCGGCCGAGGGCTTCGCGCGCGAGACCGAGCCGGGTTGCCGAAGCCGGTCCACAGGCTTAACCGGGCTGCGGATGCCGTCACCGGCGCCTCGATCCCGTCGCGCCACCGGCTCCGCCGACCTCCGAGATCTCACGCATGTCCATCGACATCTGTCCGTCGTCACGCCCGCACGCGCGCCGATCATCCGGCGGGGGCCGTCGCGCAGGGAACGCCGCATGAGCGGCGACACGCGGGGCAGCGCGGCCGGGCGTCACGGATTCACGCCGCGGGCGCGGCTCGGGCTGACCCTGATCGCGGGCGGCGCGGTCGCCAACATCTACTACAACCAGCCGCTGCTCGGACTCCTCGTCGGGGATTTCGGCGAGCGCGCCGCCCTCTGGGTCCCGACCGCCTCCCTCGTGGGCTACGGGCTCGGCATCCTCGGGCTCGTGCCGCTGGGCGACAGCCTGTCCCGCCGCACCCTGATCATCGGCCAGACCCTCGGGCTCGCGCTGGCGCTCCTCGCCGCGGCGCTCAGCCCGAACCTCGCCTGCCTGGCGCTGTCCAGCCTCGTCATCGGCTTCCTCGCCTCGGCGGCGCAGCAGGCGGTGCCCTTCGCCGCCGAACTGGCCCCGGACGCCACCCGCGGCAGCGTGGTGGGCCAGGTGATGACGGGCCTCCTCACCGGCATCCTGCTGGCGCGTACCGCCAGCGGCCTCGTCGGCGCCCAGTACGGCTGGCGCGCGGTGTTCTTCGCCGCCGCCCTCGTGGCGCTGGCGATGGCCGGTATCGCCGCCGCCACGCTGCCGAAGATCCCGCAGACCCGGCCCCTGCGCTACCGCGCCCTGATGCTGTCGATCCTCCATCTGGTGCGCACCCAGCCCGTGCTGCGCCGGTCGAGCCTGTCGCAGGGCCTGCTGTTCGCGAGCTTCAACGCCTTCTGGGCGACGCTCGCCCTGCTGGTCGAGGCGCCGCCCTTCAACCTGACGGCGGCCGGCGCCGGCCTGTTCGGCGTCATCGGCGTCGCGGGCGCCTTCGTGGCCCCGCTCTCCGGCCGCTTCACCGACCGGCGCGGTCCCCGGCCGATGGTCGTCGTCGGCGCCCTCTTCGTGGTCGCGGCCTTCGCGGTGCTGTGGGCGGGGGGCGCGTGGTCCCTGGTCGCGGTGGCGCTCGGGGTACTCCTGATCGACATCGGCCTCAACGCCGCGCTCATCGCCACCCAGACCCGGGTCTACGCCCTGGTGCCGAGCGCCCGGGGCCGGATCAACACCGTGCTGTTCACCGTGATGTTCGTGTTCGGGGCGCTCGGGGCCTTCGCCGGCTCCCAGGCCTTTCTCATGGCCGGCTGGTCCGGCGTCTGTGCCGTCGGCATCCTGCTGGCGGGCGCGGGCTTCCTCGTGAACGTGCTGGAGCCGAGAGGCGCCTGATCCCCCCTCACCGGAGGATGCGCGAAAGCCGGCACCAGGCCGCCCTGTCCGGCGGCAGGCCGAAGCGCAGGCGCGCCGGTGCCTCGGGGAAGCGCCGGACGTAGATCCCGGCCGCGCCGAGGCGGTCGTAGAGGCCAGGCCCATCGGGAAAGTCGGCGCTGCGGAACAGGCAGGTGCCGCCGACGGGCGTCCCGCCGGCCCGCAGGATCATCCGGTCGAGGCGCGCCGCATCCGCCGCCCGGGCGACGGCCGCCTCCCGGCGCCAGGAGACGTCGGCGAGGGCGGCGCGCCCGATGGCCAGCGCCGGACCCGAGACCGCCCAGGGCCCGAGCGCCTCGGCGAGGGCGGCAGCGAGGGCCGGCTCGCAGAGGGCGAAGCCGAGCCGGATGCCGGCGAGCCCGTAGGTCTTGCCGAACGAGCGCAGGACCACGAGACCCGGACCGAGGAAGGGCCCCAGGGTCTCGATCGGCTCCAGATCGGCGAAGGCCTCGTCGACCACGAGAAGGCCGCCGCGGCCGGCGAGTTCACCGGCGAGCGCCCGCAGCGTTCCCGTCTCCCAGGTTCGCCCGTCCGGATTGTTGGGATTCACGACGACGACCACGTCCGCCTCGCGGGCCGCCCCGAGCCCCGGCACCGTCGCGACGTCGTGGCCGGCCCGGCCCCAGGCGGCGGCGTGCTCGGCATAGGTCGGCCCGACCACGGCGACGCGGGCGCGCGCCGCCAGGCGCGGCAGGGTCTCGATCAGGATCTGGGTTCCGGGCGCGGCGACGATCCGCTGCCGATCGGCCACGCCGTAGGCGTCGGCGGCGGCCGCGTGCAGGGCGTCGAGGTCGGCGGCCGAGGGCAGGCGCCGGAAGGCGCTGGCGTCGAGGGCCGGACACGGATAGGGCACCGGATTGATCCCCGTGGAGAGATCGATCCAGGGCTCGGGCGCCTCCGGGAAGAGGCGCCGGGCGGCATCGAGGTCGCCGCCATGGGCGATCGCCTCACCCGTCCCCGGGCCGCGCGCCATCACCGAGACCGCATGTCCTGGACCGCCCTCACCCATCCGCCCGATACGCTCATCGTCCTGGTGCTCGCCCTCGCCGTGGAGGCGGCGGCCGGCTATCCGGACCGGCTCTACAGGGCGCTCGGGCATCCTGTCACCTGGATCGGGGCGCTGATCGGAGCCCTCGACCGGCACTGGAACCGGGGCGAACCGGGCCGCCGCCGGCTCGCGGGTGTGGCCGGTCTCCTCGTGCTCCTCGGCATCGTCGGTGGCCTCGCCCTCGCGCTGACGGCGCTCGCCGGGGCCGCCGGCCTCCTGCCCGCGCTCCTCGTCCTCGCCCTGCTGGCGGCGAGCCTGCCGGCCCAGCGCAGCCTCCACACCCACGTCGCCCGCGTGGCGGCCGATCTCCGGCGCGACGGGCTCGCGGGCGGGCGCGTCGCGGTGTCGATGATCGTCGGGCGCGATCCCGAATCCCTCGACGAGGCCGGCATCTGCCGGGCGGCCATCGAGAGCCTCTCCGAAAACTTCTCCGACGGCATCGTGGCGCCGGCCTTCTGGATCGGGGTCGGTGGCCTGCCCGGCGGCGCGCTCTACAAGGCGATCAACACCGCCGACAGCATGATCGGCCATCGCACCCCGCGCCACGAGGCCTATGGCTGGGCCGCCGCCCGCCTCGACGATTGCGTGAACCTTCCGGCCTCGCGGCTGACCGCCCTGCTCCTCGTCGCGGCGGCCGCGTTCCATCCCGGCGCCTCGCCCGGCGACGCCTGGCGCGCGGTCCGGCGGGACGCGGGACGCCACCGCTCGCCCAATGCCGGCTGGCCGGAGGCCGCCATGGCCGGCGCGCTTGGGCTGCGCCTCGCCGGCCCCCGCACCTACGGCGCCACCCGCGTGGAGGATGGCTGGATGGGCGACGGGCGCGCCGAGGCGACCCCCGCCGACGTGGAGCGGGCACTTGCGCTCTACCGCACGGCGTGCGGATTCCTGTTCGGGCTCGCCCTCCTGATCCTCGTCCTCCTCAAGGTTGCCCTCGCATGAACCGGTCGAAGACGACGCGCCCCGGGCGATCCAGGGCCCTGGCGCTGGCCGCCCTCGGCGTTGCGCTCTCGATCCCCGTCCGCGCGGCCGAGACCGCGCCCACCCCCTATGCGGTGACGCGCGACTTCGACGGCGAGACGACGGGCGACAGGGCCTACGACCTCAGCGGCATGGCCTGCCGCCCGGCGGACGCGGACGGCACCCGCCTCTGCGTCGTCGTCAACGACGAGAACCGCGGCGCGCAGTTCGCCCGCCTCGGCGAGACCACGCTGACGCCCGGCGCCACGGCCTACGACCTCGGAACGGCGCCCTCCCCCGACATCCGGGGCACGCCCCCCGCGGAGTCCCGGTGCAGCGGCGGCGACGGCAAGTTCAACCAGCTCGACGGCGAGGCCGTCGCCTATGCCGAGCCCTACTTCTACGTCACCGGTTCGCACGGCTGCACCCGGGGCAAGCGCAAGTACAAGCTCTCGTCGATGATCCTCACGCGCCTGCGTCCGAACGCCGACGGCACCTCCGCCGCGGAGACGGTGAGCACCTACCGTCTGTTCGACGCCCTGATGGCCGCCGGACCGGTGCGCGACTTCGTGCTGCGCGACCTCGAATTCGACTGGAACGACCGGCCGCCGGAGGGCACGCCGCAGCCGAACGGGCTGAACGTCGAGGGCCTCGCCGTCCTGGGCGGCCGGCTCTACGCGGGCCTGCGGGCGCCGAGCCTCGACGGCAAGGCCTTCCTCGTCTCCGTGCCCGTCGAGGCGCTGTTCGCGGAAGGTCCCGCCCCCCTGTCGGCCGAGGTCATCACGATCCCCCTGGAGGCCGGACCGGATGCGGGCATCCGCGACCTCTCCGTCCTGCCCGACGGTCGGCTGCTGGTGCTGACGGGCTCGTCGCGCAACGGCTTGCCGGTGCCCTACCGGCTGTTCCTCGCCGACCTGCCCACCGGGACCCTGACCGCCGTCGCCACCCTCGCCCCGGTCCGGGGCGAGAACGAGACGGGCAAGGTCATCGACGGCAAGGCCGAGGCCGTGGTCCCGCTCGGGCCGGGCCGGGTCCTCGTCCTGTTCGACAGCCTCCGGAACGGAGCGCCGCACGCCTACGCGGTGCCGACCCCGGAGATCGGAGCGCCTACGCCACCCTGAGGCTCGGGCCGGCCTCCGCCGCCACCCGACGCGCGGCGTCGCGGCGCAGGGCCGAGAGCACCCAGAACATCAGGCTCGCGCCGAGGCCGAGGCAGGCCGCCAGGAAATACATCGGCGCGAGGTTGCTGCCGGTCTGGTCGCGGATGAACGGCACGGCGTTCTGCGCGACGAAGCCGCCGAGATTGCCCACGGAGTTGATCGCCGCGATACCGGCGGCCGCGCTCGCGCCCTTGAGGAAGTTCGCCGGCAGGGACCAGAACACGGGCTGGGCGGAGAACACGCCGGCGGCGGCGACGCAGAGGCAGGCGAACTTCAGCACTGAGCCCGGCAGCAGGACGCTGAGCACCAGGGCGAGCGCCGCGACGAGGCCCGGCACCACCACGTGCCAGACCTGGTCGCCCGTGCGCGCCGCCCGCCGCGGCACCCACCACAGGGCCACCGCCGTGATGAGCCACGGGATGATGTTGATGAAGCCGTTGACGGTGTTCGAGACCGCGAAGCTGCGCACCACCGTGGGCAGCCAGTAGCTGAGGCCGTAGGCGGCCAGCGGGAAGGCGACGTAGACGGAGGCGAGCATCCAGACCCGCCGGTCGAGGAGGGCCGCGAAGGGGTTGCCGTGCTCGACCTTGCCGCCGGATTCCCGCTCGGCCGCGAGGGTGCGGCTCAGCCAGTCGCGTCCCTCCGGGCTGAGCCAGGGTGCTTGGTCCGGCCCGTCGGGCAGGATGCGCAGGACGATGACGGCCAGGGCCAAGGCGGGGAGGCCGGTGGCCACGAACACCCATTGCCAGCCCTTGAGGCCGAGGGTGCCGTCGAGGTCGAGGAGCGCGCCGCCGATGGCCGCGCCGACCGCGTTGGCGAGCGCGCTCGCGATCATGAACCAGCCGATCATCCGCGCCCGGTGCGATTGCGGGAACCACAGGGTCAGGGCGAACAGGACGCCGGGGAAGAACCCCGCCTCCGCCACCCCGAGCAGGAAGCGGAGGATGTAGAACATCGTCGTGTTCCGGGTGAAGCCCAGCAGGATGGTGACCAGCCCCCAGGTGAGCATGATCCGGGCGAACCAGCGCCGGGCGCCCACCCGCTCCAGGATCACGTTGCTGGGCACCTCGAACAGGAAGTAGCCGAGGAAGAACAGCGACGCCCCGAGCCCGTAGACGCTCTCGCTGAGGCCGAGATCGCCCACCATCTGCAACTTGGCGTAGGAGATGTTCTGCCGGTCGATATAGGCGATGAGGTACATCAGCCCGAGGAGCGGCATCAGCCGCAGCGTCACGGTGCGGATCGTCGCCTCGGCGACGCGCGCATCCACCTGGGGAGGGGCCGGGCTCATCGGATGCTTCCTCATGGCACCCGTTCGGTGCGGGCGTTCCGAGCCCGAGCCTAATCCGTTCGGCCGCTACAACGCCAGGGCGAGCAGCGCGTCGCAGGCGACATGCGCTTCGAGATGATCGGCCAGCAGGTCGAGCACCGCCTCGATGCCGGCCTCGTAGGCCAGGCCGCTCGGGGCCGCCCCGAGGCGGGCGAGCCAGGCGCCGCGCTGCCGGTCGTCGGAAAACAGGCCGTGCACGTAGGTGCCGGTCACACGGCCATCGGCCGAGACCGCGCCGTCGAAGCGCCCGTCCGCGAGCCGGATCGCCGGGCGCGCCGTATCCGGCCCGGTGGTGTCGCCCACATGCATCTCGTAGCCCGAGAAGGGCACGCCGTCGGCCAAGCTGGTGCCGGTGACGGCGGCCAGGTGCTTGACCGGCGTCATGACGGTCTCGATGTCGAGGAGCCCGAGGCCCGGCACGGAGCGGGGCGCGCCCTCGATGCCGTGCGGGTCGTCGATGCGCCGGCCGAGCATCTGGTAGCCGCCGCACAGGCCGAGCACCCGTCCGCCCCGCCGGACATGGGCGCGCAGGTCGATGTCCCAGCCCTCGGCGCTGAAGGCCTCGAGATCGTCGATGGTGGTCTTCGAGCCCGGCAGCAGGACGAGGTCGGCCACCGGGATCGGTTCGCCCGGGCGCACGAGCACCACCGCCACGTCGGGCTCGGCCCGAAGCGGGTCGAGATCGTCGAAATTGGCGATGCGCGGCAGCACCGGCACGGCCACGACCTTGCGCCGGGCCGCGCCGGCGCCCGAGCCGGCGAGCCCGAGGGCATCCTCCGCCGGCAGGCGCGCCGCGTCGGGAAAGTGCGGGATCAGGCCGAAGCTCGGCCAGCCGGTCGCCCGCGCGATCGTCGCCATGCCGTCGGCGAACAGGCTCGGGTCGCCGCGGAAGCGGTTGACGAGGAAGCCCCGGATCATCGCCGCGTCGGCCGGATCGATCACCGCCTTCGTGCCGACGAGGCTGGCGATGACGCCGCCCCGGTCGATGTCGCCGAGCAGGATCACCGGCGTGTCCGTCGCGCGGGCGAATCCCATGTTGGCGATGTCGCCGGCCCGCAGGTTGACCTCGGAGGCCGAGCCGGCGCCTTCCACCACCACGAGGTCGGCTTGCGCCTTCAGATACGAAAAGCTCTCCAGCACGGAGGCGAGGAGGCGCGGCTTCCAGGCCTGGTAGTCCCGCGCCTTGGCGGTGCCGACCATGCGGCCCTGGACCACGACCTGGCTCCCGGTCTCGCTCTGGGGCTTCAGCAGCACCGGGTTCATGTGCACGGAGGGCGCCACCCCGGCCGCCCGCGCCTGCAGCGCCTGGGCCCGGCCGATCTCGCCGCCATCGGCCGTGACGGCGGCGTTGTTCGACATGTTCTGCGGCTTGAACGGCCGCACCGCGAGCCCCCGCCGCGCGAAGACCCGGCACAGACCGGCCACGATCAGCGACTTGCCGACATCCGAGCCGGTGCCCTGGATCATGAGGGCGCGGGTCATCGGGCGCGCGTCCGGACCATCAGAACTCGATCCCCACCTGCGCCTTCACCCCGGCGGCGAAGTGGTGCTTCACGGATGCCATCTCGGTGACGAGATCGGCGGCCTCGATCAGGGCCGGCTTGGCGTTGCGGCCGGTGACGACGACGTGGAGGTCCGGGCGGCGGGCCCGGAAGGCCGCCACCACGGCGTCGAGGTCCAGGTAGTCGTAGCGCAGGGCGATGTTGAGCTCGTCCAGCACGACGAGGCGGATCGTCGGGTCGGCCATGAGGTCGAGGGCCTTGGCCCAGGCGTGCTCGGCGGCGGCGATGTCACGGGCCTTGTCCTGGGTCTCCCAGGTGAAGCCTTCCCCCAAGGTGTGCCAATCGATGCGGTCGCCGAAGGCCTCGAGGGCGTGCTTCTCGCCCGTGTCCCAGGCGCCCTTGATGAACTGCACCACGCCGACGCGCCAGCCGTGGCCCAGCGCCCGCAGCATCAGCCCGAGGGCCGCCGTGGTCTTGCCCTTGCCGGGTCCGGTGTTGACGATGAGGAGCCCCTTCTCGATCGTCTTCTCCGCGACCTCGGCGTCCTGCACGGCCTTGCGCTTCTCCATCTTTTCGCGGTGGCGCGCGGCCTCGGTTTCGGCATCCGTCATGGGGTGGCTCCGGGTTGGGGTTTCACGACCAGGGGAAGGCCCGCCACCGTGAGGACGACGTGGTCGGCTTGGGCCGCGAGGCGCTGGTGCAGGCGCCCGGCGGCGTCGCGAAACCGGCGGGCCAGCGCATTCTCCGGCACGATCCCGAGCCCGACTTCGTTGCCGACCAGGACCACCGGGCCGGGTGCCGCCGCGCAGGCCGCGAGCAGCGCGGCGGTGGCGGCCTCCACGTCGGCCTCCGACAGGATGAGGTTGGTCAGCCAGAGGGTCAGGCAATCGACCAGCACCGGCCCGGTCGCGGCGGCGACCGCCTCGGCCAAGGCGAGCGGCACGTCCTGCGTGATCCAGCCCTCCGGGCGGCGGGCGCGATGGAGCGCGATGCGCGCCCGCATCTCGTCGTCCCAGGCCTGGGCGGTGGCGAGATAGAGCCACGGGCCGGGACAGGCTTCGATCAGCGCCTCGGCATGGGCGCTCTTGCCCGAGCGCGCGCCGCCGAGCACGAGGGTCATTCGGGGAGTCGGGTGCGGCATGCGGAACGCTGTGCCCGAAATCGGGGCCTCCGGTCAAAGGCGGGAAACCCGCGCGGGCCGCGTTGTCAGCGCACCGGCAACCGCGTAGAAGCGTGGATCGGACGGTGCCCCGGCAACGGGGTGAAAAGGGAATGCGGTGAGGGGGCGACCCTGAAACCGCGGCTGCCCCCGCAACTGTGAGCGGAGACGGGACTGCCATCAGCCACTGGAGCGATCCGGGAAGGCGGCAGGACCAGCGACCCGCGAGCCAGGAGACCTGCCGCCCGAGAGTGGACCTGCCGTCCACCCGCTCGATGCTTGACGGCCGCCGGCGGGGCGGCCAGGAGATGACCCGATGTCGACCAACACCCTCGTCCTGACCGGCACCCGCACCAACGAGCGCCTCGGCGCCGTCCTCGTGGCCGCCTTCCTCGGCCTCGGCCTCGTGTTCATGGCGGGCTTCGCCCCGGCGATGGCGCTGCACAACGCGGCGCACGACTTCCGCCACAGCCAGAACTTCCCCTGCCACTGAGCGCCTGCGCTTAAGGCAGACAATCCCATGATCATCCGGCTCGTGTCGGCGGCCCTGGTCGCCGGCTTCCTCGCGGCCGTCGTCGCGACGGGCCTGCAGCTCGCGCTCACCTCGCCGCTCATCATCGCGGCCGAGCGCTACGAGACGCAGGCCTCCGCGGCGTCCGCCCTGCCGATTCCCGCATCGCTGATCGTGCGCGTCCACGGCGGTCACGATCACGGCACCCGCGACCCCTCGGTGGCGGGCGGCGAGGTCGCGCCCGACTGGCAGCCCGGCCCCGGCCTGCCGCGCATGGCCTTCACGGCACTCGCCACCCTGGTGGGCGGCATCGGCTACGCCCTCCTGCTCGGCGCCATGCTCCTCGCCTGCAACCGCGAGCCCAGCCCCGAGGCCGGCCTGCGCTTCGCCATCGGGGGCTTCCTCGCGGTGGCACTGGCCCCGGCGCTCGGCCTCGCGCCGGAACTCCCCGGCATGGAGGCCGCGCCCCTGGCCGACCGCCAGTTCTGGTGGGTAATGACGGCCGCAGCCACCGCCATGGGCCTCTACCTCATCGCGATCCGGCGGGCGCCGATCTCCATCGCGGGCGGCATCGTCCTTCTGGTGGCGCCGCACCTGGCCGGCGCGCCGGAGGCGAGCCACGCCGCCTCGAACCTGCCCGCGTCCTACGCGGCGCAATTCGCCGCGCGCTCCCTCGGCATCGCCTTCGTGTTCTGGGCGGTGATCGGGCTGGCCTATGGCTGGGCCTGGGGCCTGTTCGGCCGGAATCGGCCGGTTCATGCCTGAGCCGGAATCCATCGCCCCCGTCACGCTCTACGTCTGCGCCACCTGCCGGGCGGCCGGCGACGTCTCCGAGCCGCGCGCCGGAGCGCTCCTGCTGGCCGCCCTCCAGGAGGCGGTGAGCACGGGCGCCCATCCGGGCATCACGGTCGAGGGCGTCGAATGCCTCTCGGTCTGCAAGCGCCCCTGCACCGTGGCGGTGGCCTCGCAAGGCCGCTGGACCTACGTCTACGGCGACCTCGACCCGGTCGCCTCCGCCGGCACCATCCTGGACGGCGTCGCGCTCTATGCCGAGACGCCGGACGGCATCGTGCCGTGGAAGGCGAGGCCTCAGGAATTCCGCAAGGGCGTCGTCGCCCGCATCCCGCCGTTCCCCGCTCCCCTGCCGCCCGTCGCGGCGACACCCCATCCGGACGCCGCCGAATGACCCTCGTCGCCAAGATCCCCTGCACCATCGTCACGGGCTTCCTCGGGGCCGGCAAGACCACCCTGGTGCGCCACCTCGTGGAGAACGCGAACGGCCGGCGCCTCGCCATCATCGTCAACGAGTTCGGCGATATCGGCTTCGACGGCTCGTTCCTGGCCGCCTGCGGCATCGAGGGCTGCGGCGACGAGGACATCGTCGAGCTCGCCAACGGCTGCATCTGCTGCACCGTGGCCGACGACTTCGTGCCGGCCCTGAACAAGCTCCTCGACCGGGCCGATCCGCCCGAGCACATCCTGATCGAGACCTCGGGCCTCGCCCTGCCAAAGCCCCTCGTCCAGGCCTTCCAGTGGCCGGCGATCCGTTCGCGGGTGACCGTGGACGGCGTGGTGGCGGTCATCGACGGTCCCGCCGTGGCCGCGGGCTTCTTCGCCGACGACCCGACGGCCCTGGCCGCCCAGCGCGCCGACGATGCCAGCGTCGACCACGACAACCCGCTGGAAGAGGTGTTCGAGGACCAGCTCCTCTGCGCCGACCTCGTGGTGATGAACAAGGCCGACCTCCTCGACGCGGCGGGCCGCGACAAGGTCCGCGCCGAGGTCGCCGGGCACCTGCCCCGCGCCGTGAAGATGGTGGAGGCCGAGCACGGCCGCCTCGACCCGCGCGTGATCCTGGGAATCCAGGCGGCGGCCGAGGACGATCTCGACGCGCGCCCCTCCCACCACGGCGAGGGCGAGGACCACGACCACGACGACTTCGATTCGGTGGCGTTGCCGGTGACGGCGACGGCCTCCGCCGAGGACCTCGCCATCCGCGTCGCGCGCGCCGCCGAGACGGAGGGCGTGCTGCGCATCAAGGGCTTCGCCGAGGTCACCGGCAAGCCGATGCGCCTCGTGGTCCAGGGCGTCGGCGCCCGCATCGCGCACCATTACGACCGTCCCTGGAAGGCCGCCGAACCCCGCGACGGCCGCCTCGTGGTCATCGGCCTCAAGGGCTTCGATCAGGGCGCCGTCGCCGCCGCCCTGGCGGGATGAGCCCCCCATGCACCTGATCCGCATCGATACGGTCTCCCTCGACGAGGGCGAAGCCGCGGTCGATCTCGGTCAGGCGCCGGGGGACATCGTGTTCCTGTCCTTCACCGATTCGGATCTCTTCGGGATGGCCGGCGCTCACGCGGCGGCCTTCCCGCCGGGTTCGGCCGAGATACCGACCCTGCGGCTCGCCAAGCTCGCTAAGCTCCGCCACCCGATGTCGGTCGACCTCTACGTCGAGTCGGTGATCGCCAAGTCGCGGATCGTGGTCATCCGCTGCCTCGGCGGGCTCGATTACTGGCGCTACGGCCTCGAGCGCGCCGCCGCCGCCGCCCGCGCCGCCGGGGTCGTGCTCGTGGTGCTGCCGGGCGACGACCGGCCCGACCCGCGCCTCGACGGCTATTCCACGAAGCCGGACCTCGCCCCCGCCTTCGATGCCTATTTCCGGGCCGGGGGGGCGGAGAACCTGCGCCGCCTCGTCGGGCGCATCGGCGCCGAGATCGGGTTTGGCGGCCCCGTCGAGCCGCCCCTGCCCCTCCCCCGCGGCTTCGTCTGCTGTCCGGGCTGCGGCCCCGTCGCGGACGGTCAGGCCCTGTCCGCCGGGCGGCCGTTCCAGACTGTCCCACACGCGGCGCCCCTGGCGCTGCTGGTGGTCTACCGGTCGAGCGTGCTCTCGGGCGACACCGCACCGATCGCGGCCTTCAGCGCGGCGCTGCAGGTCCGCCGCCTCGCGGTGCTGGCCGTGGCGGTGTCGAGCCTCAAGGACCCCGCCGCGACCGAGCCCCTGCGGGCCGCCATCGCGGCGCACCGGCCCGCCGTCGTGATCGCCGCCACCGCCTTCTCGGCCCGGGAGGATGCGGGTTTCGTCCTCGACGGCGCCGATTGCCCGGTGATCCAGGCCTTCAGCATCGGCGCGGCGCGGGACGCCTGGACCGCCTCGGCCCGGGGCATGGGTGCGGCCGACCTCGCCATGCAGGTCGCCCTGCCGGAATTCGACGGGCGGCTCTCCGGGTTTCCAATCTCGTTCAAGGAGGAGGGTCCGGAGACCGAGGGCTTCGCCGAGCGCCGGGCCGTGCCCCATGCCGAGGGCATCGCGGCGCTCGCCGAGCGTGCCGCCGCCTGGGTCCGCCTCGCGCGCCTGCCCCCCGCCGAGCGCCGCCTCGCCCTGGTGCTCTCGGACTATCCCGCCCGCGGCGGCCGCGCGGGCTTCGCCGTCGGCCTCGACACCCCGGAGAGCGCACGGGCGATCGTGGCGGATCTCGCCCAAGCCGGCTACGGCGTCGGCGCGCTGCCCGAGGCCGATGCCCTGATGCGGGGCCTGACGCGGGGGCCGAAGGACTTCGCGGTCGCCCTCGATGCCTATCGGGCGTGGCTCGGCACGCTGCCCGAGACCGCCCGCGCGGCCCTCGACGCCGAGTGGGGTCCGCCCGAGGCCGACCCGGCCTGCCGGGACGGCGCGTTCCGCTTCGCGAGCGTGGCCCCGGAGGGCGGGCGCCTCGCCGTGTTCCTCCAGCCCGATCGCGGACGGTCGGCGGACCGGAAGGCCGCCTATCACGACCCCGACGCGGTGCCGACCCACGCCTATCTCGCCTTCCATCTCGGATTGCGCACCCGCTTCGACGCCCTGGTCCATCTCGGCACCCACGGCACCACCGAGTGGCTGCCGGGCAAGGCGGTCGCCCTGTCGCCGGACTGCTGGCCGGCCCGCGCCGTCGGGGCGCTCCCGGTGGTCTATCCCTTCATCGTCGACGATCCGGGCGAGGCCGCGCCCCTGAAGCGGCGCCTGGGCGGCGTCGCCCTCGGGCACCTGACGCCGCAGACCGGCGTGACGGGGCTCGACCCCGACGCGGCGCGCCTGCGCGAACTCGTGGAGGAATACTCCGCCGCCAGCGTGCTCGATCCGCGCCGCGCCGCGATCCTGGCCCGCACCATCCTCGAGGAGGCGATGTCGGCCGGGCTCCTGGCCGGCGCCGGGATCGACGCCGACACGCCGATGCCGGACGCGCTGGCGGCCCTCGACGCGCATCTCTGCGACCTCGGCGAGGTGACCGCCCGCGACGGGCTGCACGTCTTCGGCCGCGCCGACTCGGAGGCGCCCGCCGCCGTGGCGGCCTGCGCCGAGGGCGAGCGCCTCGGCCTGCTGCGCGCCCTCGACGGACGCTTCGTGCCACCGGGTCCCGCCGGCTCGCCGTCGCGCGGGCGCACCGACGTGATGCCGACGGGGCGCAACCTCGCCACCCTCGACCCGCGCAGCCTGCCGACCCGGGCCGCGACCACCCTGGGCGCCAGGGCCGCCGACGCGGTGGTGCTGCGCTACCTGCAGGACGAGGGCGAGTACCCGGCCCGGATCGTCATGGACCTCTGGGCCTCGCCCACCCTGCGCACCGGCGGCGAGGACATCGCGCACGCCCTGGCGCTGATGGGCGTGCGCCCGGTCTGGGACCATGCCTCCACCCGGGTCACCGGCTTCGAGGTGCTGCCGCTGGCGCTCCTCGACCGGCCGCGCATCGACGTGACGGTGCGGGTCTCGGGCGCCTTCCGGGATACCTTTCCCGAGACGCTGTCGCTCCTCGCCCGCGCCGCCGAGGCGGTGGCCGCTCGGGAGGAAGAGGACGACGAGAACCCGCTGGCCGCTGCCCGCCGCCGGGGCGAGGCGCCGGCCCGCGTCTACGGCGCGGCGCCCGGGCGCTACGGCGCGGGGGCCGGGGGCCTCACCCTCGACGGGGCCTGGGACAGCCGCGACGATCTCGGGCGCGCCTACCTGGACGCCACCTCCCACGCCTATGGCGGCGCGGCGGAGGCGGCGGATGCGGGCTTCGCCGCCCGGGTGGCCGGCGCCGACGCTTACGTGCACGCCTTCGACGTAGCCGAGCGCGACCTCCTCGACGGCGACGCCGCCGTGGAGGCGATGGGCGGCTTCTCGGCCGCCGCCGCCCTGACGGGCGCGCGCCCCGCGCTCTACAGTCTCGACGTCGCCACGCCCGAGACCCCGAAGGCCCGGACCGCCCGCGAGGACGCCGCCCGCCTGATCCGGGGACGCCTCGCCCATCCGCGCTGGATCGCGGCGCAGCTCCGGCACGGCTATCGCGGTGCCCAGGAACTGGCGCAAGGGGTCGACGCGGTGTTCGTTCTCGCCGCCACCACGGATGCGGTCTCGGACGCCGACCTCGACCGGCTCTACGGCGCGATGATCGCCGACCTCGAGACCTTCGAGACCCTGCGGGCGGCCAATCCGGAGGCGGCCCGCGCCATCCTCGAGCGCTTCGACGAGGCCCGCCGGCGCGGCCTCTGGACCACCCGGCGCAACGCCATGGCGGCCGACGAGATGGCGGCCGATGAGCTGCTGCGCGAGGCGGCGGAATGAATGCGCCCCGCCGCGTCGCCCCGGAGGCGCCGAGCCGGCGCGGCTGGTGCCCGAGCCTCGCCCGGCCGATGCCCACCGGCGACGGCCTGCTCGCCCGCGTCCACCCGCTCCTCGGACGGCTGACTCGGGCCCAGGCGCGGACGGTGGCGGACGGGGCGCGCCGCTTCGGCAACGGCCATGTCGACGTCACCGCCCGGGCCAACCTGCAGGTTCGCGGCGTCACCGAAGCGACCCGCTGCGGCCTCGCCGAGGCGCTGGCGGCCGTCGGGCTCGGCGATGTCCGCCATGACGGGGGACCGCAGCGCCTGACCCTGACCACGCCGCTGGCGGGGCTCGATTCCGATGCGGTCCCCGCCCTGGCCCGGGCCATCGAGGCGATCGGGCTGGCGATTCCCGGCCTGCCGCCGAAAACTCTGGTCGCCATCGAGTCGGCCGCACACGGCCTCATCCTCGGCGCGGCGGAGGCCGACCTTCACGGCGTCGTCACCGAGGCGGGCCTGGCCCTGCACCTCGCCGGCGACGCGGCCTGGTGGCTGGCCGATGACGTGGAAGCCGTCGTGGAGGCGGCCCTGCGCCTGCTGGCGGCGAGCGGGGAACGCCGGATGCGCGACGTTCCGCTTAGGGTCCGCGCGGATGCTCTGGCGCGCTTCGCCCTGCGGCGTATCCCAGCCCCGGCCGGGTCGTCCCGCTTGAGCCCGGGTCTGATCGCCCTGGATACGACGCTGGCAGTCTCCGGCGAGCGGCACGAATCCGCTCCCCGCGCCCTGCTCGTCGACGCCCCCTTCGGCCGCTGCACGGCCGACGCCCTCGACGATCTCGCCGACACGGCGGACGCCGTCGGCGCGGACGCCCTGTGCCTCTCGCCGACCCGCGGCTTCCTCCTCGTCTGCGCCGATGCCGCAGCCGCCGAGGCCGCGCGCGAAATCCTGGCCGGGGCCGGCTTCCTGACGCGGGCCGAGGATCCGCGCGGAGCGGTGGCCACCTGCCCGGGCGCGCCGGCCTGCGCGTCGGGCTCGACGCCGACCCTGCACGACGCGGCCCGCCTGGCGGAGGCGTTCCGGCCCTTCGCGGCCCGTGGCCTGCGCGCCCATGTCTCGGGCTGCCCCAAGGGCTGCGCCCATCCGGGCGTTACCGACCTCACCCTCGTCGGGCGGGACGGACACTACGACGTGGTGCTGTCCGGGCGCCCGGATGCGTTGCCGGCGACGCGCCTCCCTTTCGAGGCCGCGCTGGAGCGCGTAAGGAGGGCGGATTCGGCATTATCCCTCGCCCAGATCGTCCCAGAACACCCGCCAGGACCGCGACCGTCATGAGTTCCCGCCTCGACTACCTGCGTGACGGAGGGGCGATCTACGCCCGCTCCTTCGCGATGATCCGGGCCGAGGCCGATCTCGCGCGCTTCCAGGGCACCGCCGAGCGGGTCGTGGTGCGGATGATTCATGCCTGCGGCATGACCGACCTGCCGCGCGACGTCGAGGCTTCGCCCGATTTCGCGCAGGCCGGCGAAGCGGCCCTGAAGGCCGGCGCGCCGATCCTGTGCGACGTGCGCATGGTCGCCGACGGCGTCACGCGGGCCCGGCTGCCCGCCGACAACCGGGTGATCTGCACCCTGAGCGACCCGCGCGTGCCGGAGCTCGCCGCCGCCATGAACACCACCCGCTCGGCCGCCGCCATGGAGCTCTGGCGCGAGCACCTGCCCGGCAGCGTCGTGGCGGTGGGCAATGCCCCGACCGCGCTGTTCCGCCTTCTCGAACTCCTCGACGAGGGCATAGCCCCGCCGGCGGCCGTCATCGGCATCCCGGTGGGCTTCGTCGGCGCCGCCGAATCGAAGGAAGCGCTCGCCCGCGACGGCCGCGTGCCCTTCATCGTGGTCCATGGCCGGCGCGGCGGCAGCGCCATGACGGCCGCGGCCGTCAATGCGCTCGCGCAAGAGATCGAGTGATGGAGTTGGGCGAGCGGCACCCCCCCGAGGTGGCGGAGCGGACCGAGATCCCGCGCGCGGCGACCACCGGCACCCTGTTCGGCGTCGGCATGGGCCCGGGCGAGCCGGACTACCTCACCGTGCGCGCCATGCGGGTGCTGGAGCGGGCCCCGGTGCTGGTGCATTTCTGCAAAAAGGGCCGGCGCGGCAATGCCCGCACCATCGCGGACGCGGTGCTGGCCGCCGAGCCGGGGCGCGAATACCCGCTGGTCTATCCCTACACCACCGAACTCCACCCCGAGCACCCGGACTACGTCGCGGCGCTCGCCGCCTTCTACGACGACGCGGCCGGGCGCCTCGCCGACCATCTCGGCGCGGGCCGGGACGTGGCGATCCTGTCGGAGGGCGATCCGTTCTTCTACGGCTCCTTCATGCACCTGTGGCGCCGCCTGAAGGACCGTTTCCCCGTCGAAGTCGTGCCCGGCGTCACTGGCATGTCCGGCTGCTGGACCCGGGCCGGCACCCCGATCACCTGGGGCGACGACGTGCTCACCGTGCTGCCGGCGACCCTGCCGCACGCCGCGCTGGTGGAGCGCCTGCGCGCCACCGACGCCGCCGTGCTGATGAAGCTCGGCCGCCACCTGCCGAAGGTGCGGGCGGCGCTGGCCGAGGCCGGCGTGCTGGAGCGCGCGGTCTATGTCGAGCGCGGCACCATGGCGGGCGAGCGGGTGATCGCCCTCAAGGACAAGCCCGACGACGTGGCGCCCTACTTCTCGATGGTGCTCCTGCCCGGCGAGGGACGCCGGCCGTGAGCGGTCCCGTCCCGGGGTCGGTGACGATCGTCGGCCTCGGGCCCGGCGATCCGCGCCTGCTGACGGCCGCCGCCCAGGAGGCCCTGGCCCAGGCGCAGGACCTCATCGGCTACATCCCCTACGTCGCCCGGGTGCCCGAGCGGCCGGGGCTCGTCCGCCACGCCAGCGACAACCGCGTCGAGGTCGACCGGGCCCGCCACGCCCTCGAACTCGCCGCCGCCGGCCGGCGCGTCGCGGTGGTCTCGGGCGGCGATCCCGGCGTGTTCGCCATGGCGGCGGCCGTGTTCGAGGCGGTGGAGGCCGGCGACCCGGCCTGGGCCCGTCTCCCCATCACGGTGGAGCCGGGCATCACCGCGATGCTGGCCGCGGCCGCCCGCCTCGGCGCGCCGCTCGGCGGCGATTTCTGT
Source organism: Methylobacterium sp. FW306-05-D (assembly GCF_058782155.1). Lineage (NCBI taxonomy): Bacteria > Pseudomonadati > Pseudomonadota > Alphaproteobacteria > Hyphomicrobiales > Methylobacteriaceae > Methylobacterium > Methylobacterium sp. FW306-05-D. The sequence goes on along the minus strand of NZ_JBYSXL010000037.1, from coordinate 4,919 downwards.
GCGATGTCCCTCTCGGACAATCTCAAGCCCTGGGAAGTCATCACCGCTCGGCTGGAGGCGGTGCTGCGGGCGGATTTCGTGATCTCCCTCTACAATCCGATCTCCTCCGCCCGGCCGTGGCAGCTCGGCAGCGCCCTCGACCTCGCCGCCGGGATCCGGCGCGGCGACACGCCGGTGATCTTCGCCCGCGCGGTCTCGCGGCCCGACGAGGCGATCCGCGTGCTCACCCTCGACGAGGCCCGCACGACGACGGCCGACATGGCCACGATGGTGATCATCGGCGCCTCGGCCACCCGCCTGATCCCGCGCGGCGACGCGACCCCCTTCGTCTACACGCCGCGCAGCGTGCCGGCGGCGTGATGCGGGCGTCGGCGCAGGCCTTACCCGGCGGCGATCCGCGCGAGGGCGGCCCCGGCGTCCGGCACGCTCGGCACGTCCGGCTTCTCCGGACGGGCCACCATCACCACGGCCAAGCCCAGCGCCCGCGCGGCGGCGATCTTGCCGTAGGTGGCGTCGCCTCCGGAATTCTTGCTGACCAGGACCTCGATCGCGCGCGCGGCCAGGAACCCCGCCTCGGCGGCGGCGTCGAACGGGCCGCGCGCCTGGACGGAGGTCAGCCGCGGCACCGCCAGGGCGATGTCCTCGATGGCCCGCACCACGTAGTCGTGCTGGGGCGCGGCCGCGAAGGCGCCGATTTCCTGCCGGCCGATGGTGAGGAAGACCCGGCGCGGCGCGGGGCCGAGCGCCCGGGCGGCGGCGGCCATGTCGGGCACCTCGGTCCAGCGGTCGCCGGCCACCGGCCTCCAGGCCGGGCGGCGGATCGCCAGCAGGCGCGTCCCGGTCAGCGCGCAGGCTTCGGCCGCATTGGCGCTCATCCGGGCCGCGAAGGGATGCGTCGCGTCGACCACGAGGTCGGTGCGGTCCTGGGCGAGCCACGCGGCCAGCCCCTCCGCGCCGCCGAAGCCGCCGATGCGGGTCGGCACCGGCTCCGCCTTCGGCTGGCTGGTGCGGCCGGCGAGCGACAGGGTCATCGCGTCGCGCCGCTCAGCCGCCAGCAGCCCGCGCACCAGGGCGCTCGCCTCGCCGGTGCCGCCCAGGATCAGTATCCGCATGCTCCCCCCATCAATGGGGCCGTTCTCCATGACCGCTGACACCCTGTCCACCGTGCCGCCGGCCGCCCCCTGGCTCACCATCGTGGGCATCGGCGAGGAGGGCCGCGCGGGCCTGAGCCCCGCCGCCGCCGCCGCCCTCGACGGCGCGCACCTCGTCTATGGCGGGCACCGGCACCTGGCACTGGCCGCGCCGCTCGCCGCCGAGACGCGAGCCTGGCCGAGCCCGATCGCGGACGCCTATCCGGGCCTCCTCGCCCGGCGCGGCACGCCCACCTGCATCCTGGCGACCGGCGATCCGTTCCACTACGGCATCGGCGCCGAGATCGCCCGCCTCGTGCCCGCCGAGGAGATGCGGGTCTTCGCGCACCCCTCCGCCTTCAGCCTCGCCGGCGCCCGCCTCGGCTGGCCCCTGGCGGAGACCGCCTGCCTGACCCTGCACGGCCGGGCGCTGCCCCGGCTGATCCCCCATCTCCAGCCCGGCGCCCGCCTCCTGGTCCTGACCTGGGACGAGACCACGCCGGGGGCGGTCGCCGCGCTGCTCGCCGAGCGCGGCCTCGGCGCGTCCCGCCTCACCGTCCTGGAGGCCATGGGAGGCCCGCGCGAGCGCCGCCGCAGCGCGACGGCGGAGGGCTTCGACCTCACCGGGATCGACCCGCTCAACACCCTCGGCATCGAGGTCGTCGGCCCGCCGACGGCGCAGGTGGTCCCCCTCAGCCCGGGCCTCGACGACGCCTGGTTCGAGAACGACGGCCAATTGACTAAGGCCGATATCCGGGCCGTGACGCTGGCCGCCCTGCGTCCGCGCGCCGGGCAGATCCTATGGGACATCGGTGCCGGGGCGGGCTCGATCTCCATCGAGTGGATGCTGCGCCATCCGAGCCTCAGGGCCATCGCCGTCGAGGGCAATCCGGCCCGGGCCGCCCGCATCGCCCGCAATGCGGGCCGCCTCGGCGTGCCGGATCTCCGCGTGGTGGAGGGCTCCGCCCCCGGAGCGCTGGCCGGCCTGCCGGCGCCCGACACCGTTTTCATCGGCGGCGGCGTCACCGCCCCGGGGGTCCTCGACGCGGCCCTCGCCGCCCTCCCCCCGGGCGGACGCCTCGTCGCCAACGTGGTGACCCTGGAGGGCGAGGCCGTGCTGCTCGCCGCCTTCGCGCAGCGCGGCGGGAGCCTCAAGCGCCTGACGGTCGCCCATGCCGATCCGGTCGGGCATCTGCATGGCTGGCGCGGCGCGATGCCGGTGACGCAATGGGCCTGGGTGAAGGCATGAGGCCGGCCGAGCGCGACCTCGTCGCCGGGGTCGGGTTTCGCCACGCGACCCCGACCGCCGAGATCACCGCCCTAGTCGAGCGGGCCTGCGCCGAGACCGGTTTGCCGCTTGCCCGCCTCGGCCGCCTCGCCACCGCCGCCGACCGGTCCGGGGAGTCGGCGATCCGCGCGGCCGCCGAGAGCCTCGGCTGTGCGCTGGATGCGGTGCCGCCCGAGGCCCTGATCGCCGTGGATGCCGACGTGCCCACTCGGTCGCACCGGATCGAGGCGTCGCGGCGGGTCGGTTCGGTGGCGGAGGCCGCCGCGCTCGCCGCCGCCGGGCCCGGTGCGACGCTGCTGCTGCGGCGAATCGCCAGCGCCGGGGCGACCTGCGCCCTTGCGCTTCGCGCACAATCCGTCACGCAGGGCCCATGACCGTTCACTTCATCGGCGCCGGCCCGGGCGCCGCCGACCTCATCACCGTCCGCGGCCGCGACCTCATCGCGCGCTGCCCCGTCTGCCTGCATGCGGGGTCCCTCGTCGCACCCGAGATCCTGGGCTGGTGTCCGCCGGGCGCCCGCATCGTCGACACGGCACCCCTCGACCTCGACGCCATCGTGGCCGAATGCACGGCCGCCCACGCGGCGGGCCAGGACGTGGCACGCCTGCATTCCGGCGACCTCTCGATCTGGAGCGCGCTCGCCGAACAGACCCGCCGCCTCACCCAGGCCGGCATTCCCTTCACGGTGACCCCGGGCGTGCCCTCCTTCGCCGCCGCCGCCGCGCTCCTGCGGCGGGAGCTCACCGTGCCGGGCCTCGCCCAGTCGGTCGTCCTCACCCGCACCTCCGGGCGCGCCAGCGCCATGCCGGAGCGCGAGACCCTGGCGGCCTTCGCGGCCACCGGCGCCACCCTCGCCCTTCACCTCTCGATCCACGTCGTCGACGCGGTGGTGGCCGAGCTGGCGCCGTTCTACGGCGCCGGCTGCCCGGCCGCGGTGGTGTTCCGCGCCACCTGGCCCGACGAGCGGGTGCTCACCGGAACCCTGGCGACGATCGCCGGCCAGGTGGCCGAGGCCGGATTGGAGCGCACGGCGCTGATCCTGGTGGGCCCCGCCCTCGACCCGGCGGAGTTCCGGGAGAGCGCGCTGTATTCCCCCGATTACGACCGGCGCTTCCGCCCGACGGGCGAGACCGTGCTGGGCGAACGCACGGACGGAGCGGGACGGTGAGCGTGCCCGGCCTCCTCGTCGCCGCCCCGCGCTCCAGCTCGGGCAAGACCACCGTGACCCTGGCGCTGATGCGGGCGCTGGCCCGGCGGGGCCTCGCCGTGCGGGGCGCCAAGTGCGGGCCGGACTACATCGACCCCGCCTTCCACCAGGCGGCCACCGGCCATCCGAGCTTCAACCTCGACAGCTTCGCCATGCCGGAACCGATGCTCGACGCCGTGGCGGCCCTCTCGGCCACGGGCGCCGACCTCGTCATCGCGGAGGGCTCGATGGGGCTGTTCGACGGCATCGTGGCACCGGAGGGGCGCACGGGCGCCAATGCCGACATCGCCGCGCGCTACGGCTGGCCCGTGATCCTCGTCCTCGACGTCTCCGGCGCCGCCCAATCGGCCGCCGCCCTCGCCCTCGGGTGCAGGGCCTACGATCCGCGCATCCGCATCGCCGGGGTGATCCTCAACAAGGTCGCGAGCGCCCGCCACCGCCGCCTCGTCGAGACGGGCCTGAGCCGCATCGGCATGCCGGTGCTCGGGGCGCTGATGCGGGATGCGAGCCTCGTTCTGCCCGAGCGCCATCTCGGCCTCGTCCAGGCCCGCGAGACCAACGACCTCGAGACCCGCCTCGACCGCCTCGCCGACCTCGCCGAGGCCGGCCTCGACCTCGACGCGATCCTGGCGGTCGCGGCCGGGGCGGCCCCCGCTCCCGGCGCCGGCCTCCTGCCGCGGCCGCCCGGCCAGCGCATCGCCATCGCGTCCGATGCCGCGTTCTCGTTCCTGTATCCGCACATGGCGGCGGGTTGGCGGGCGGCGGGGGCCGAGCTCGTGGCGTTCTCGCCCCTGGCCGACGAGCCGCCCCCGGCCGATTGCGATGCCTGCTGGCTGCCCGGCGGCTATCCCGAACTCCATGCGGGCGCCCTGGCACAGGCCGGGCGCTTCCTCGACGGATTACGGGTCTTCGCGCGGGAAAAGCCGGTGCACGGGGAGTGCGGCGGCTACATGGTCCTGGGCGAGAGCCTGGAGGATGCGGAGGGCGTGACGCACGCCATGGCGGGCCTGCTGCCGGTGGCGACCTCCTACCGGACGCGCCGGCTGCATCTCGGCTACCGGGTCGCGACGCTGCTGGCCGACGGCCCCCTCGGGGGCGCGACCGCGCGCCTCGTCGGGCACGAGTTCCACTATGCCAGCGAGCGGAGCGCGCCTCCGACGCCCGAGACGGGGCTCGCGGCGGTGACCGATGCGGAAGGCGTGCCCCTCGGAATCGCCGGGCACCGGCGCGGCTGCGTCACCGGGAGCTTCTTCCACTGGATCGGTTAGGGGCTCGCCGAGAGCCCCTAACCGGC
>NZ_JBYSXL010000036.1:23406-43776 GCF_058782155.1 Methylobacterium sp. FW306-05-D | reverse complement strand
GGGGTCGCCGGGCTCGGCGCCTGGGCCAGGGCGGGGCCGGCGGCGAAGCAGGTCAGGACGGCGAGGGTACGCAGCAGGGATGAGGACATGGACGTCTCCCGAAAGCATCGCCGTCCGCGCGATGCGGCAGCGAGCCTGTCCTCACGAATAGAAGGTCCAACTTGAACCGCAGATTAAAGTCCTCGCGCCCGGGCGGTCCCGGATCTACCTGTTCGTGAATCCCCCGGGCGGCCCGCCCTGGACCTGCGTGTCCTGGCATCCTGCCCGGGACCGCCTCTAGCCAGAACCCGTGCGCGGCGTTATAGAGCCGCCAGCGAATCTCCGTTTGACCACGGTACCGAGGCGGCCTTCCCCTGGAAGTCGCGCCCACGGTGCCTTTTTTGCCGTACAGGACTCTTCCGATGGCCGTTCCGAAGCGAAAGACCTCTCCCTCGCGTCGCGGCATGCGCCGCTCCGCCGACGCCCTCAAGGCCCCGACCTACGTCACCGACAAGGATTCGGGCGAGCTGCGCCGTCCCCACCACATCGACCTGAAAACCGGCATGTACCGCGGCCGTCAGGTCCTGAAGGTGAAGTCGACCGAGGCCTGAGCCTCGCGGGGGCACCGCACGGCTGCCCCGGACGGCACCACACGCCCGAGCGTCATGAGCCGCGGCCCCGCAAGGGGCCCGGCTCTTTTCGTTGGGCGCTCCCGATCTCGCCCGATGGTTCCCATCCGCCGCGGGCACTCAGGCGCGGCGGGCTGCCTCCGCGTAACGCGCGGTGGCCGAGCGCGTGCGCTCGATGCGGGACGGCCGCAGGGTCGGCTCGACGCTGACGAGGAGCTGGGCGAGGAAGCCGGAGAGGGGACGGGCCGGGACCGGCCGAAATCCCGATGTCTGGCCGCCCGATTCTTGGCCACCCGATTCTTGGCCACCGGAGATCACCACGAGGTCGCGGCGCGCGGCAGCATCCGATTCGGGCCTCGCGCCCGACGGGCAGTCCCGCTCCGTCCCGGCGTGCTCCATGACCGTCGCTCCCCGCGCCCGCATGGCCCGTGGGAACAGAATTGGTCCGCGTTAACGGTTCGTCAACCTTTGCTCGGGCGCCCATCGCGCGGCAAGGTTACCGGCCGCGGGCGAGGGTCGAGTCCCGCCGGCGCCGCGCGCCTACTTCTTGGCCAGATCCTCGAGGCGGGACTGCATCTCGGCCATCTGGCGCTTGAGGTCGTCGAGGTCGCTCCCCCCGGAGCCATGCTGGACCGGCGCGGGAACGCCCGCGCCCGACTTGCCCGCCGAGGAGGGATGCGCGCCCATGCCCGAGAGCGGGCCGGTGCCGAAGGTGGTGAACATCTTCATGGCGTCGCCGAAGAAGCTCATGTTGGCCCGGACCTGCTCCTCCATCGCGCTCTGAAACGCCGTGGGGGCGAAGCTCTGGGTCATCTTCTCGCGCAGGCCTTCCTGGTCCCGGGCGAAGTTCGCCATGGAGAATTCCAAGAAGCTCGGCACCATGGTGCGCATGCTGTCGCCGTAGAAGCGGATCAGCTGGCGCAGGAAGGCCACCGGCAGCAGGTTGTCGTCGCCGGCCTTGTTCTCCTGCTCGAAGATGATCTGCGTCAGCACCGACCGAGTGATGTCGTCGCCCGAGCGCGCATCGTAGACGAGGAAATCCTCGCCGTTCTGCACCATCGTCGCCAGGTCCTCGAGGGTGACGTAGGTCGACGTCCCGGTGTGATAGAGGCGCCGGTTGGCGTATTTCTTGATGACGGTGTGGTTGGACTTACCGTTATCCGCCATTTCTGGGGGCCTCTCCCGACGCGTTCATGGCCGCGCGATCTTCTTTCGGTCGCGCCACGGACCGCTGCACGATCTCGCGGCGCACAAGTGCACCTTAAGACGTTCGCGTGCCGACGAAAACAGCAATTTATCGCCCATCCCGCGGAATACCACGCAAGGGGGCGTGTCCTGTCACGACCGGAGCCGCAAACAACTCCAGGGTGCCTTGACTTCGCAGGGTCGACGGCTTTCATCCGAGAGAACGGCACAAAGGCGCCCACGCCCGATCGAAATCGGAGCGTCAAGGGAGCGCCGGCCGGGATGAGGAGAACGTCACCATGGCAGCAGAAGACATCGTCATCGTCGGCGCGGCGCGCACCGCGGTGGGCTCGTTCGGCGGCGCATTCAACACCGTGCCCGCGCACGACCTCGGCGCCGTGGCGATCAAGGCGGCCCTCGAGCGCGCCGGCGTCCCCGCCGACGACGTGGACGAGGTGATCTTCGGCCAGGTGCTCACGGCCGGTGCCGGCCAGAACCCCGCCCGCCAGGCCGCCATCAAGGCGGGCATTCCCGAGAAGGCCACGGCCTGGGGCGTCAACCAGGTCTGCGGCTCGGGCCTGCGCACCGTCGCCATCGGCATGCAGCAGATCGCCAACGGCGACGCCACCGTCATCGTGGCCGGCGGCCAGGAATCGATGTCGCTCTCCCCCCACGCGCAGTACCTGCGCGGCGGCCAGAAGATGGGCGACGTCAAGCTCGTCGACACCATGATCAAGGACGGGCTCTGGGACGCCTTCAACGGCTACCACATGGGCCAGACCGCCGAGAACGTGGCCCAGGCCTTCCAGCTCACCCGCGAGCAGCAGGACGCCTTCGCCACCGCCTCGCAGAACAAGGCCGAGGCCGCCCGCAAGGAGGGCCGCTTCAAGGAGGAGATCGCCCCCGTCACCGTGCCGGGCCGCAAGGGCGACGTGATCGTCGACACCGACGAGTACATCCGTGACGGCGCCACCGTGGAGGCGATGGCCAAGCTGAAGCCGGCCTTCACCAAGGACGGCACCGTGACCGCCGCCAACGCCTCCGGCCTCAACGACGGCGCCGCCGCCATCGTGCTGATGTCGGCCTCCGAGGCCGAGCGCCGGGGCATCAAGCCCCTGGCCCGGATCGTCTCCTGGGCCACGGCCGGCGTCGACCCCAAGGTGATGGGCACGGGCCCGATCCCGGCCTCCCGCAAGGCCCTGGACAAGGCCGGCTGGAAGGCCTCCGACCTCGACCTGATCGAGGCCAACGAGGCCTTCGCCGCCCAGGCGCTCGCGGTGAACAAGGACATGGGCTGGGACACTGACAAGGTGAACGTCAACGGCGGCGCCATCGCCATCGGCCACCCGATCGGCGCCTCCGGCGCCCGCGTCCTCGTCACCCTGCTGCACGAGCTGAAGCGCCGGGACGCCAAGAAGGGCCTGGCCACCCTCTGCATCGGCGGCGGCATGGGCGTCGCCCTCTGCGTCGAGCGCGTCTGAGCCCCGGATCGAGCGGCGCCGCAGGAATTCTCGCATGAATTCTTGACGGCGCCGCAAATTTAAATCGGTCGCGCGACGCGTGGGAGCTCCGCTAAAGCGCGACCGGGCAATCATAATCACAAGAAACCGGATTTCGGAGGAAAGCATGGCTCAGGAACGCGTCGCACTCGTCACCGGCGGCACCCGCGGCATCGGCGCCGCCATCTCGAAGGGCCTCAAGGCCAAGGGCTACAAGGTCGCGGCCAATTACGGCGGCAACGACGAGGCGGCCAACGCCTTCAAGGAGGAGACCGGCATTCCGGTCTTCAAGTTCGATGTCGGCGACTACGCCGCCTGCGAGGCCGGCATCAAGGCCGTCGAGTCCGAGGTCGGCCCGGTCGACATCCTGGTCAACAACGCCGGCATCACCCGCGACGGCCTGTTCCACAAGATGAGCTTCGAGAAGTGGCAGGCGGTCATCAAGACCAACCTCGATTCGGCCTTCACCGTCACTCGGCCGGTCATCGAGGGCATGCGCAACCGGGGCTTCGGCCGCATCATCCTGATCTCGTCGATCAACGGCCAGAAGGGCCAGGTCGGCCAGGCCAACTACTCCGCCGCCAAGGCCGGCGTGATCGGCTTCGCCAAGGCGCTGGCCCAGGAGAGCGCCTCGAAGGGCATCACCGTCAACGTGATCGCGCCGGGCTACATCGCCACCGACATGGTCATGGCGGTGCCGGAGGACGTGCGCAACAAGATCATCTCGACGATCCCCGTGGGCCGCCTCGGCGAGGCCGAGGAGATCGCCCGCGCGGTGGAGTACCTCGCGGCCGAGGATTCCGGCTTCATCACCGGCTCGACCCTGACCATCAACGGCGCCCAGTACATCGCCGGCTAGTGGTCCGCGCGGCTCCCCCCGCGGGAGCCGCGCCCCTCACTCGAGGTCGAGGCAATTGGCGTAGAACGTCACCGTCGCCGGCCAGTCCGAGAAGACCCCCTTCACCCCGACCTCGCGCGCGAGCACGTCGAGGAGCGCGAAGGTATCGCCGTCCCGGTCGATCACCGGGCGGATCGACTTGTAGTAGTAGCCGCCCCCGTCCTTCAGCGGCCCCGAGCGCTCCAGCGACCAGGTGATCAGGTCGAGGCCGGCGGCCCGGGCCGCCCGCGCGTAGGCCGAGGGTTCGATGGTCCCGTTCGGCCCGACCCGGACCAGCATCCAGAGGGGCGGCGCCAGGGTGCGCAGGCCCAGCACCGCCAGTTCCGCCATGCCGGGCTTCCAGCTCTCCGGCCGCTCGGGGTCGAAGCCCGGATCGGTCTCGTCCCGGTTGTCGAGCCAGAGGGCCTGCCGACCGAAATCGGGCTCGGCCTTCAGCCAGTACAGGATGTCCCGGAGCTGGAAGCTCTGCGGCCGCACCGCGGAGGCCGGGATGCCGGCCCGCTTGTAGGCGTCGATCATCGCCTGGGCATACTGGTCCTGGCCGTAGCCCGCGAAGGGCATCGGCACCTCGGGCGCCTTCAGTTCCGGCGTGAACCGGCGCCCCAGGGACCCGACCAGCGCGATGTATTCGTCATGGCTCATCAGCGTGCCGGTGGTGGCGTAGAGATCGGTCCGCCAGCGGGGGGTCGCATGCGCGTAGGCCTCCCGCGTCGTGGCCTGCGGGTCGCTCGCGTCCATCTTGCCGTTGAGGCTCTTGAACTCGGCCAGGGTCAGGTCGCTGGTGCAGCAGCGGGCCGAGGCCTTGCGCCCGGTGGCCGGGTCGGCGGGCTGGAAATCCTGGCTGCACTTGGCCGCCAGGTCCGGGCGGGCGAGGATGTCCGTGGTGGCGTGGAGGTCGCACTGGGCGTGCCGGCAGACCAGCTGCCGGTCCCGCGTGAAGGCGACGTCGCACTCGATCACCCCGGCGCCCATGCGGGCGGCCGCCAGGATGCCCTCCCGGCTATGCTCGGGAAACTGCAGCGGCGCGCCCCGGTGCGCGATCGAGAAGGTGCGGGCGGTGTAGGGTCGGTCCGCGCCGCAGGCCCGCAGACGATCCTTCAGGGGCCCGGGCTTCATGCTGTCGACGAGGTAGAAGGGCCGCGGGCCCCGCTGGGCCGGCTCGCCGCCCGCCGCCGGGCCTGCGCAGAGGAGCAGGGCCGCGGCCATGCCCAGGGCCGCCCTCCGGACGCGCCCCGATCCGAGAGATGCCGTGCCCATGCTCCGCCTCCGCGCCGCGTGTCTGCTCCACGCAGGTAGGGCCCGCCCGTGACCGGTCGATGAAGGCACTCGTCCCGGGACATCCGCGCCTTGCCCGGGACGCCCCCGGCATGGGACAGCGGCACGGCCTCCCGCCTCGGACATCCGGTTTCCCATGCCCTCCGCGACCCTGCTCGGCTTCGGCGCGATCCTGCTGTGGTCGCTGCTCGCCCTGCTGACGGCCCTGTCGGGGGCGGTGCCGCCGTTCCAGCTCGCGGCGATGACCTTCGCGCTCGGCGGCCTCGTCGGCTGCGCCAGCTGGCTCGTGCGCCCCGCGGGCCTGCGCGCCCTGCGCCAGCCCTGGCCGGTCTGGCTCCTCGGCGTCGGCGGCCTGTTCGGGTACCACGCCCTCTACTTCGCCGCCCTGCGCCTCGCCCCGCCGGCGGAGGCGGGCCTGCTCAACTACCTCTGGCCGCTCCTCATCGTGCTGCTCTCGGCCCGGCTTCCCGGTGCGGCGGGCCTGCGCGCCGGCCATCTCGGCGGCGCCGCCCTCGGGCTCGTCGGCGTCGTGGTGCTGTTCGCCGGACGGGGCGGGACCGACTTTTCCGCCGGGGGCCTGCCCGGCTACCTCGCGGCGCTGGCGGCCGCCTTCGTCTGGTCGGGCTATTCCGTGCTCTCCTCCCGGGTCGGGGCGGTGCCGACCGACGCGGTGGCGGGCTTCTGCCTCGCCACCGCCGCCCTCAGCCTCGCCTGCCACCGCGCCTTCGAGACGACCCTGTGGCCGGCGGGCGCGGTGCAATGGGGCGCCGTCGTCGCCCTCGGGCTTGGGCCCGTGGGCGCCGCCTTCTACCTCTGGGACATCGGCGTGAAGCGGGGCGACCTGCGCCTCCTCGGGGTCGCGGCCTACGCCGCCCCGATCCTGTCGACCCTGATCCTGGTGCTCGCCGGCTATGCCGAGCCGAGCCCGGCCCTGGCGCTCGCCTGCCTCCTCATCGTCTTCGGTGCGCTCGTGGCGGTTCGGGCGTCCGGCGCCGGGCTGCGCTAGGCCCTGCCCGTCAGGTCCTGGGCACCGGCCGCCAGTCCGGCGGCGCCATCTCGAAGCCGGCGAACTCGAAGGCCGGCGAGACCGTGCAGCCCACCAGCGTCCAGGCGCCGAGGCTGGTGGCGGTCTGCCAGTGCCCGGCCGGAACCACGATCTGGGGCTGCTGGCCGCGGGTCAGGTCGGGGCCCAGATAAGCCGCGCTGGCATCGTGGCCGTTGGGGCTGACCGTGAGGACGAGGGGCGCGCCCGCGTGCCAGTGCCAGATCTCGGCCGCATCGACCCGGTGCCACTCGGAGACCTCGCCGAGATCGAGGAGGTAGTAGATCGCGCTGCCCACCGAGCGCCCGTCCACGGTGCGGGGGTCCCGGAAGGTCTCGCGATAATGCCCACCCTCCGGGTGCGGCACGAGGCCGAGGCGGGCGATCACCTCCGCGGCGGTGGGGCCCTGCGATCCGGCACTCATCGGCGAACCCTCATCCTGGAACTCCTGGTCGAAGGCCCGCAGGCCGCGTCACGCCCGGCGGGCCAAGCCTCGCTCGACAAGCCAAGTCTCGTCCGCGAGGCCAAGCCTCGCCCGGCAGGCCAAGTCTCGCTCGGCAAGCCAAGTCACTCGATGGCCCCCTGCGGCAGGCTGAGGCCGGGGGGGGCCTTGGCGCCCGACGCCCCGCCCGCCGAGACCTTGGGCCGGCTCTTCGGCTTCGCCGCGGCCTTGCCGCCCTTGGCCGCCTCGTCCTTGGCCGCGACCGGCGCGCTCTTCACCGCGGGCGCCTCGCCGCATTCGCGGAAGCCGAGCTGCGCCAGGCTCTGGCCGGTCTCGGAGACGATGTTGAGCGTGTCGGGCAGCGTCGCCGGCACGGGGTCCCAGCGGACCGGGGCGCCGAGCAGCGCGCCCAGCGCCGCGGGGCTTCCGCCGCGCCGCAGGGCGAACAGGTCGGGGCCGTAGGCCGTGGCGGCCTTGCCGGCGATGACGACCTCGAGCACCCGGGTCGTCTCCGGCGTGAGCGGGCGCAGCGGGTTCTCCACCACCACGGCCCCCGTGCGGGTGACCCAGACCGCGAACTCCTTCGGCCCCTCGTAGAGCGCCGCCCGCGCCTCGCACTGCACGGTCAGGCCGGGCAGGTTCGCGGCCGGCATCGGCGCAGGAGGGGCGGCGGCCACGGGGGCCGGGGCGACCGGCGCGGTCGGCCCGGCCTCGGCGGCCGGCTTCGGTGCCGGCTTGGGAATGGGCTTCGGTTTGGGTTTGGGTTTGGGCTTCGGGGCCGCCTCCCGGGAAGGCGGGGCGGCCGGAGCCTCGGCCTCGGCGGCCGGCTCGGGGGCCTGGGCCCGGGCGGGGCCGGCCGCCAGCAGGGCGGCCAGCGGCAGGAGGACCGCCCACCGGCGCGTGCGGGAGCACACCATCAGCGAAGCTCCCGATCTCGATACGGGTCTCGGAGGGGTGGCGATGGCAGTTCCCGGGGCGGGGCCTCGCCCAGGATCGCGTGCGGCCGCTCGGGCTCGACGTCCAGGATGGTCGCCGTGCGGTCGATCGGGCTGGCGCGCGGCGGCTCCAGGCTGCGGAGCAGCAGGTCCTCGCCCTCGGCCTCGTCCACGAGGTCCTCCTCGCGCCCCATGCGGAGTTCGGGGCGCCGCCCGCGCGCGAGCTGCAGGGCCACGAGGAAGCCGGAGAACAGGAGGACGCCGAGGGCCCCCAGGATCAGGAGTGTTTCCATGCCGGGTCCAGCGTTAGCCCAGGACGCGCCGCGTTGCATCCTCCCCCGGCGCTTTCACCGGAGCCGGCCCGGGCCCGGAACGGTCCTTGCGTCCCGGACCGGCGATGTCAGAAGGTACGTCTCCATCCCGGCCCCATGCCCCCCGCCCCGGGGCCGTCAGGCATGGAGCGTGCGACCGCGGCGACCCGGGGCGGACCTGCCCTCCCCCGTCGATGGCCGTGGATTCCGCGCAGGTCCGACGCACCGGCGTCGTCCGCATACCGTATGACGCCGTAACCCGCTCCCGAACCCCAAGGTCGATCGATGCGCCTGCATGACCTCAATCCGGCCGATGCCGCCCTGGACCCCGGCCACGATCCGAAGGGGGCCGAGGGCCTGGAGCGGGACCTCCTGCGGCTGATCGAGGAATCCCGCGATCAGGCGGCGGAGGACCCGTTCCGCAATCCGGTGCTGGCGGTGACGCTGGCCATCACCCGGCGCTTCGACCGGGGCGAGATCGGCGAGGACGACCTCGACGCCCTGTTCCCCCGGCTCCGGGCCCAGTCCCTGAGCGCCCGCGCCGAGCGCCTGCGCGCCTATGTCGGGCTCGACCGGGACGCGGCGGCGGCGCCCGACAGCCGGATGGCCGCCCGCCTCGTGGCGGCGGTGCCGGCGCGCCAGGGGGATTTCGAGACCTTCCGGGATCTCGTCGGCCGCACCGGCTTCGCCGTGGTCTTCACCGCCCACCCGACCTTCGGGATGCCGCGCGCCGTCGCCGCCCTGATCGCCCAGGCGGCGAGCGAGGCCGAGGGTGCCGCCCGGGAGCCGCTGCTCGCGCGCGCGGCCGGCCTCTCGACCCGGCCCGACCCGAACATCAGCCTCGACGACGAGTTCGACCAGGCCTGCCTCGCGGCCAATCACGGCCGCACCGCCCTCGACGGCTTCAACGCCGCGCTCCTCGACGCCGCCCGGGCGCGCTGGCCGGACCGCTGGACCGAGCTCGTACCCAAGCCCTTCGCGATCGCGAGCTGGGTCGGCTGCGACACCGACGGGCGCACCGATATCGGCTGGTGGGACACCCTGCGCTACCGCCTCGAATCGAAGCGGATGCAGCTCGACCGGGTGATGCGCCGGCTGCCGCAGGTGCCGGCGACCCAGGTGGTGCGCGAGCTCACCGGGAACGCGCTCGCCGCCGTGAACCGCCAGCTCGCGGTGGCGCCCCGGCTCGGGACCAAGCCGACCCTCGAGGCGGTGCACCGCTTCGCCCTCGCGCTGATCATCGAGCGGGAGCGGGCCCAGACCGATTCCAGCGCGATCCTGGCCGGGCTCGCGGGGGCGGTCGGGGCCGCCGAATCCGACGAGGACAGGCGCAGCATCGCGCTCCTGCGCTCCGGCATCGCCACCCACGGCCTCTCGAACGCCCTGCCGCATTTCCGGCTGAACGCCAGCCAGATCCACAACGCGGTGCGCCGCGTCACCGACCTCGAGGGCGAGCCCACCGACGCCGCCCAGCGCCGCTCGCACCTCGCCACCATCCACGCGCTCCTCAACGACGTGCAGGCGGTGGACGTCGATTTCGGCGCGCTGGCCGCCGAGCGGGCCTCGGCCGCCCGGCTGATGATGACGATCACCCAGATCCTCAAGCACGTCGACGGCACCCACCCGGTCCGCTTCCTCATCGCCGAGACCGAGACCGGCTACACCCTGCTCGCCGCCCTCTGGCTGGCGCGGCACTACGGGATCAGTGACAAGGTCGAGATCACGCCGCTGTTCGAGACGGCCAGCGCCCTCGAGCAGGGCATCCGCGTCCTCGACGATGCGCTCCGCAATCCGCACTGGCGGGCCTACCTCAAGCGCATCGGGCGCCTGACGGTGCAGTTCGGCTACTCGGATTCCGGGCGCTACGTCGGCCAGCTCGCCGCGAGCTTCTGGATCGAGCGCCTGCGCCTGCGCATCACCGAGCTGATGGTGCAGAACGACCTCACGGGGGTGGAGCTCGCGATCTTCGACACCCACGGGGAATCCATCGGCCGGGGGGCGCACCCGACCTCCCTGCGCGACCGCCTCGCCTATCTCGCCCCGGAGGATGCGCGCCGACGCAACCGGAATGCCGGCATCCGCGTGCGCCTCGAATCGAGCTTCCAGGGCTCGGACGGCTACCTGATGTTCGGCACCCTGCCCCTGGCCGAGGCCACGGTGGAGCGCATCGCCGAGCACGTCTTCGCCTTCGACGTCGCCGACGACGACAGCTTCGCCGACTACGTCCTCTCCGATCCGGCGAGCGGGGCCGACGAGACCGACGACCCGATCTACGCCGAGCCGGACTTCGCCGCCGAATTCTTCACCGTGGTGCGCCAGGACATGGAGGCGCTGGTGGACGATCCCGGCTACGCCGCCCTGCTCGGCACCTTCGGCCCGAGCCTCCTCGACCGCACCGGCTCCCGGCCCGTCGCCCGCCAGACCGATGGCGGTGGCCCGACCATGATCACCCATCCGCGCCAGATGCGGGCGATCCCCAACAACGCGATCCTGCAGCAGCTCGGCTTCCTGGCCAATTCCCTGCACGGCGTCGGCCGGGCCGCCGGCCGCACCCCGGACCTGTTCCGCGACATGCGCCGGGATTCGGTGCGCTTCTCCCGCGCCTTCCGCCTGGTGCAGCATGCCGCCAGCGTCGCCGACCTCGACGTGCTGCGCGCCTACATCGACACCCTCGACCCGGCGGTGTGGCTGGAGCGGGCCCGGCGCACCCAGCGCGACGGCCGGCGCGAGGAGCTCGTGGTGATCGCCAACGCCCTCGACCGGCTGCGCCTCGCCCCCGACCTGCGCCACCTGTTCGGCCGCCTCACCTGCGACTGGCTCGACCTGCAGGTCGCGGCGCCCGACCTCGGCCGGATGTCGGCCCGCCTGACCCTGCTGCACGCGATCCGCCTCGCGCTGATCCACCGGATCTGGTTCCTGGCCGTCCACATCCCGGGGTTCCGCCCGCAATCGGGGGTGAGCCGCGAGGCGCTGATCGAGCGCTTCCTGCGCCTCGACATCGACGGCTGCCTGACGCTGCTGGAGGATATCTTCCCGATCACCCCGGACCCGACCCTCGGCCTGAACTTCGGCGAGCCCGCCGGGCCGCGCGACGTCGGCACCTACGAGGCCGAGCACAGGACGCTGTTCGAGCCGATCCGGCGCAGCTTCCAGCGGGTGCGCGAGATCTCGGGCATGATCCAGCACGAGGTGGGCGCGTTCGGCTGAGGCCGGGATCAGCGGCCCCGCCGCGGCCGCCGGACCGCGCCCGGCGGCCGCCGAGGAGAGCGGGTCCGTCCGCCGCTCAGCGCGGCGCGGAATCCCCGCCCGCCGCGCCCGGCTTCATCGCGGCCGCGGCGGCCGCCAATCCCCAGCGGACCAGCTCCTCCGCCTCGCCGGCCGTTCCCGCCTCGGCGTAGCAGCGCAGCTCGGGCGCGTTGCCGGAGGCGCGGAAGTGGAGGGTGCGTCCGCCGTCGAGCTCCATCCTCACGCCGTCCTGCTCGTCGACGGCGCGCGGCGTGCCGACCGGTCGAACGAAATCCCGCCGATACGCTTCCTCGCCGAGCTGCCGCAGGAAGGCGCCGCTGTGCTCGGCCGGCGTGTTGGGCAGGCGGTCGCTCGCGGTCTCGCCCACGGACAGGGAGCCGACGAGGTCCGCGAGGGACAATCCGGCCCCGCGCGCCGCGGCCAGCGTCGCCAGGATGGGCAGCATCGCGTCCCGGGTCGGCAGCGCGGGCAGGGTCCGGCCGTCGCGGGTCACGTCCGAGCCGAGCAGGAAGCCGCCATTCGCCTCGAAGCCGACGACGGCCTCGGCGCCCTCGGTCTCCGCCTGGGCCATGCCGGCGATGACGTAGGGGGAGCCGACCCGGGTGCGCAGCACCCGCCGGAACCCGCCCGCCTGCTCGATGGCCGAGCCGGCCGTGACCGGCACGACGACGGTATCGACGCCGAGGTAGCGCGCCGTGATCAGCCCGAGAACGTCTCCCCGGAGGATCCGCCCGGCGGCATCCGCGACCAGCGGCCGGTCGGCGTCGCCGTCGGTCGTCACCAGGGCATCGAACGCACCGGACGTCATGGCCTCGCGGATGAAGGCGACGTCCTCCGGGCGATGGGCCTCCGTGTCGATCGGCACGAAGCGCGCCGCACGCCCGATCGCGGTCACGTCCGCCCCCAGCGCCGTCAGGAGCTCGACGAGGAGGTCGCGCGCCACGGAGCTCTGCTGGTAGACCGCGATCCTGAGGCCGGCCAGCATGTCGGGGGCGAAGGCGTCGCGGTAGCGCTGGCGGTAGCGGTCCGTCGCACCGGATTCCGGCGGGGCGGCGTCGGCCACCGCCATGGGGCCTTCCGTGGAGACGTCCCCGAGGGCGGCCAGGATCGCGGCCTCGTCGGTCTTGGTGATCTCGCCGTCGGGCCGGTAGAACTTCAGGCCGTTCCGGTCCTCGGGGATGTGGCTCCCGGTGACCATCACGGCGCAGGCGCCGCGCCGCAGGGCTTCCAGGGCCAGGGCCGGCGTCGGCAGCGCGCCGCAATCGATCGCCGTGAAGCCGGCGCCCGCCGCGGCGGCGGCCACCGTCGCGGCGATGCCGGGGCTGCTGTCGCGCAGGTCCCGCCCGATCACGACGGTCCGCACGGGGGTCTGACCGGGGCCGGTGGTGGCGGCGATGGAGCGGAAGAAGGCGCTCGCATAGGCGTAGCTCGGCCAGCCCACGAGATCGGTGACCAGCCCACGCAAACCGCTCGTTCCGAACTTCAAGCTGCTCATGAGATGTCCTGTCAGAGGCGCGCGACGCGATGGCGAGGGGGAGCGTCGGCTGCGCTTCTATTAACAGCCGCCCGCTTTCTCAAATGAATCCCGAAGGCCGTTGCGTATAGCCTCGCAGGGACGGGGAACGCGCGCCCGTAACGACGCTGGTGGCCCGCATCGCGGAGCCGCCGCCCCGGGGGCGTGGCCGAGCGTGGTCGGGGCGCCGGCTACGACGCCGTCACCACCGTCAGCAGCGTGCCCTCCACCCCCGTCACCCGCACCCGTGCGCCGAGCGGCGCATCCGGGCCGGTGACGCGCCAGAGGGTGTCGTTGACGCGGATCTGGCCCTCGCCCGCCACGATCGGGGCCGAGAGGGGATAATCGCGTCCGACCAGCCCCTGGGCCCCCCGGTTCAGGGTGTTGGTCGCCCGCGTCTTCCGGCTCGCCACCACGGCGAAGAGCACGGAGAGGACACCGAAGAGCAGGATCTGGCCCTGCCAGGGCATCGGCACGAGGAGGATCTGCAGCCCCGTCACCAGGGCCGCCAACCCGAGCCAGAGCAGGAAGACCCCGGACGCCACGAGCTCCGTCCCCATCAGCACGAGACCGATCAGGATCCAGGTCCAGGCGGGTCCGATCGCCTCGACGAACGACGCGATCATCGGGCGCCGCCCCCGACGTTCGGCGGCAGGCCGGCGCTCTTGCGCTGGGGGGCGCCCTCGCCGAAGACGCTGCGGGTGATCTCGGCGATGCCGCCCAGGGTGCCGGCCAGGGCCGCCGCCTCGATCGGCACCACCACGACGCGCTGGTTCGGCGCCGTGGCGATGGCCTTCACCGCCTCGACGTACTTCTCGGCCACGAGGAAGTTCGCCGCCGCGAGGTCGCCCTTTGCGATGGCCTCGCTCACGAGCTGGGTCGCCCGCGCCTCCGCCTCGGCGCCGCGTTCACGGGCCTCCGCGTCGCGAAAGGCCGCCTCCTTGCGCCCTTCGGCCTCCAGGATGGCCGATTGCTTGCGCCCCTCGGCCCGCAGGATCTCCGCCTGCCGGTGCCCTTCCGCCTCCAGCACCGAGGCGCGCTTCTCGCGCTCGGCCTTCATCTGGCGCGCCATCGCGCCGGCGAGGTCGGCGGGCGGCACGATGTCCTTGATCTCGATGCGGGTCATCTTCACGCCCCAGGGCGAGGCCGCCGCATCCATCACCCGCAGCAGGCGCTCGTTGATCTCGTCGCGGTGCGACAGGAGCTGGTCGAGGTCCATCGAGCCGACCACGGTGCGGATGTTGGTCATGGTCAGCGTCATCATCGCCACCTCGAGGTTCGAGACCTCGTAGGAGGCGCGGGCCGCATCGAGCACCTGGTAGAAGACCACGGCGTCGATCCGCACCCCGGCATTGTCGCGGGTGAAGGCCTCCTGGCTCGGCACGTCGATGACCTGCTCCATCACGTTCACCCGCCGGCCGATGCGCTCGACATAGGGGGCGATGAGGCCGAGGCCGGATTCCAGGCTGCGGTGGTACTTGCCGAACCGCTCCACGGTGTAGACGTGCCCCTGCGGCACGATGTTGATGCCGATGGCGAGGGTGACGACGACGAGCGCCACGAGCACCACGGCGGCGACGCTCACGCCCACAGAGAAATCCATGCCTCGTCCCCCGGCCGTCCCGCCGGCATTGAGACCGGCGGGCCGCGACGACGCAAGGGCGTTGTTCACGTGGCCGCGACCCGGAGGGGGCCCGGGCGGTCAGCGCGCCCAGACGCCGAGGCGTTCGGCGCGGGCATGGTCCTCGGCGGCCACGAGGTCGGGCGTCGCCTCGGGCGAGGCGCGGCCGCCGCCGTTGAACAGCACCACCTCGGAGAGATCGCGCCCCTCCACCGAGCACAGGCGGGCCTCGCTGCCCGCCACCGGCTGGCAGGTCACGGTGCGGCCGGCGAGGTAGCGTGTGAGTTCGTCGGCCTGTCCGCCGCGCACCCACTCGACCCCGAACAGGCGCACGAGCTTGCCGCCGACCCGCAGGGTCGCGGTGTCGATGACCTCGACCGGGCCGCTGATCTCGTTGGCCGCGGCCTGCTTCGGAGGCGCCTCCTCCGGCGCGGCCGGGCTCATGTCGGGAGCGCTCGGCGGCGGCGCGGCGGTCGCGGATGCCGAAGACTGGGGCTGGGACTGGGACGGAGGCGGGGCCCCGGTCTCGGCGGGTGTGGTTTCCGGGGGCGTGCGCCCGCCGAGGACGGCGATGAGGGCCACCAGCGCGGCGGCCCCGAGCCCGATCGGAAGCGCGCGGTGGGACAGGGCGTCGCGCAGCACGTTGCGGTCGCGCGCGACCTCGCCGAAGCGCGAGACGCTGTCGGCGAGCCGGCCGCGGGCATAGCCGCCGACGCGCTGCGCGCCGTCGCGGACGCGGCCGGCGACGAGCCCGGCCCGGGTCGGTTCCGGGGCTTCCGTCGCGAGGCCGGGAGCGGACGGTTCGGTCCTCGGGCCTTCGGCCCGGCTCCGCCGGAGCGTCGCCAGGCGGCCGGAGACGGAGGTGGCGAGCGCCCGGCCGCGGGTGGCCGAGCGCGCGACCAGGGATCGGGCGAGGACCGATTGGGCCCCGACGAAGCGCGCCGTCGCCGTCCGGAAATCCTCGGTCGGGACGGGCTCCGGTTCGGGCTCGGGCGCCGGCTCGGGGATCGGCCGGAACAGGGCGGGATGCTGGTCGCGCAGCTCCGCGAGCAGGGCCGGCAGGTCCATCGGGACCGCGGTCCCGTCCACCCCGGCGACCTGGCGCGGCACGCCCGCGCGATCCACCACGCGGTAGCCGGGCGCTTCCGGGCCCGGCCGCAGGGCCGCCTCCACCAGGAGCGCGAGCGTCCGCTCCGCCACCGGATAGGCACCGGCCTGCGCGACCGCCTCGGCGATGCGCGCGCGCAGGACCGCGCGCTCCGAGGCCGTCCCGTCCCGTCGCGCGTCACCCGGCACCGGCGAGGGTGGATTCCGATCATCCAAGACGCGAACAACTCCGGGTATGACGCACCGATCGCAGCGGGCCGGCCTCAGGCACCGCGCTGAGCACCCGCTATAGCGCTCTGGGGCCCGGCACCATAGCGGCGCAGGACGCGGCTCGACTCGGCGACGATGAGCGGGCGCTCCCCGGCGAAGCTGATGGTGAGGGTGAGTTCCGACACGCCCTGCGAGCGCACGCCGCGCGCCGGATTGTCGGCGCGGAAATCGAAGGTGGTGTGGACGATGCAGGTCGCACTGGCGGCGTTGCAGGCGGTCCGGGTCGCGCCGCCCTGCGCTTCGTAGCGCCGCTCGGGCCAGCGCCGGACGAAGCGGCGCTTCTCGGCGATGAGGGCCGCCAGCGACAGGGTGCGGCCGTGGAAGCGGACGCGCTCGGCATAGAACCGGGGGGCGGCGGCCACCATCGCGTCGCCGGGGGCCGAGACGCTGTCGAGGTAGCGGTCCGTCAGCCGCGTCGCGGTGGCGGCCCATTCGGGAAAGCGCGCCTCGGAGGCCGCCGGCTGCGGCGCCATCGGCGTGTCGGCCAAGCGCGGGCGGATGTGGAGCCGTTCCGGCGCGGCGCTACGGGTCGCGAGGCGGCGGCCCTCGGCGGAGGGTCCGGCCACGCGCCGCCGGTGCGAGGCCATCGGGGTCCGCTCCGCGGCGGCCGAGTCCTGAGCCGCCGGGCCCTCCGCCTGGGCCCGGGCCGTCGCGGGCGTCTCCACCGCGGGCTTCTCGGCCACCGGCGTCTCGGTCATGGACTTCCCGGTCATGGGCTTCTCGGAGGCGGGCTTGTCCGTGCCGGGCGGCTGGGCCTGGCGGGCCGGCGGGTCGACCCAGCCCGGGCGCGTCTGGGCCTCCGCCGTCCCCAGGGACAGAGCGGCGCTCACCAGCGCGACGGACGAGGCGAGGCCCAGTCGGGCGAGGCCGGTTCCGTGGGAGCGTCCGTGGGAGCTTGGACCGTGGCGCATGGCATCATCACCGGGGTCGCGGCCGGGGTTTCGGAAAAGCGCGTGCGGGACCGATCGACCAGGGTGAAACGTCGGGCGTGCCCGCTAAGTTTCCCTGAATGCGCACGGAAGGACCCGGTCCCGTGTTCCGGGGTGTGGACGAGTGCGGGGATTGCGGGGACGCCCCCGGGCACGGACTCTTGTGCCGCCGGGGCTCTTGTCATTGCCAAGCCTGCACCCACCTTGTGGTCGGGTCCGGGCCCCTCTGGCGGTCGAGGCGTTGACCGTGATGTCGGACCCTTCCATGCTTTTGCGCTGACGCGGCGCGAACGCACCGGAGGGTGTCGAACCTCATGCTCCCTCGTTGTCTCCCGTTCGATCCGATTCGGCCCGCCCCGTGCCGGTCCGGAGGCCCGCGATGAGCGCGCCCGCCCGCAAGGCGCTCCTCCTCGTCAACCCGAAGGCCCGCAACGGCAGCTTCTCCCTCGACGAGGTGCGCGATGTCCTGCGCGCCGGAGGCATCGAGCCCTTCGAGCCGCCGGGCGATGCCGACTGCACCGCCGTGATCAAGCGCCACGCGCAGGGCTGCGACCTCGTCATCCTCGGGGGCGGCGACGGCACGCTCAACGCGGCCGCGCCCGCCCTGGTGGAGACGGGATTGCCGCTGGGCATCCTGCCCCTCGGCACGGCCAACGACCTCGCCCGTTCCCTGGGCCTGCCCGTCGACCCGGTGGAGGCGGCCCGCCTCATCACCACCGAGGAGGCGCGCCCGGCCGATCTCGGCTGCGTCAACGGACACTACTACTTCAACGTCGCCAGCATCGGATTCTCGGCGGACCTCGCCGGCGATCTCACGGCGGAATCGAAGAAGACCTGGGGCACCCTGGGCTACGGCATCGCGGCGGTTCGCGTGCTCCGGCGGATGCGGCCCTTCACGGTCTACATCGAGCATGACGGCCAGACCGAGACCGTGCGCACCATCCAGGTCTCGGTGGGCAACGGTCGCCACTACGGCGGCGGCATGACGGTCGAGGAGACCGCCACCGTCGACGACGGCAAGCTGGATTTCTACAGCCTGGAGGTCGCCCATTGGTGGCGGCTGCTGATGCTGCTGCCGGCCCTGCGCAAGGGCACCCAGGGCAAGGCGGCCGACGTGCGGGCCTTCAGCACCACCGAGATCGTGGTGAAGACCAAGAAGCCGCGGCCGGTGAACACCGACGGCGAGCTGTCGACCTACACGCCGGCCCATTTCAAGGTGGTGCCGCAGGCGGTGCGGATCTTCAGCCCGGCTCCGGCCGAACGGCCGGGCGTGGCCGCGCGCAGTTCCCCCCTCACAGCCTGATCGAACCGAATCCGGGGCCGGGGCCGGCCCCTCTCCTCCGCATGCCTGCTCCCGGCGCGACGTCGGACGCGGAGCAGGCCCGACCGACGAAACGAGGCCATCGTGGACAGCCTGCTTCAACTCGCCAACGACCCCACCGCCTGGGCGGCCCTCGCCACCCTGGTGGTGATGGAGGTCGTGCTCGGCATCGACAACCTGATCTTCATCTCGATCCTGACCAACAAGCTCCCGCCCGAGCACCAGGAGAAGGCACGCCGCATCGGCATCGGCCTCGCCCTGGTCCTGCGCCTCGGCCTCCTCGCCACCATCGCCTACATCGTCGCGCTGACGCAGCCGGTCTTCGCGGTGTTCGGCAAGGGCTTTTCCTGGCGCGACCTCATCCTCATCGCCGGCGGCCTGTTCCTGCTGTGGAAGGCCACGAAGGAGATCCATCACACCGTCGATCCGGAGCCGGAGACCCCGGGCAGCGGCGCCGTGCGGCTCGGCTTCGCCGCCGCCATCGGCCAGATCCTCGTCCTCGACCTCGTGTTCTCCATCGACAGCATCATCACGGCAGTGGGCATGACCGAGCACGTGCCGATCATGGTGATCGCCGTCGTCACGGCCGTGACCGTGATGCTGCTGGCCGCCGACCCGCTGTCGCGCTTCATCGCCGCCAATCCGACGGTGGTCATGCTGGCGCTGGGCTTCCTCATCATGATCGGCATGACGCTGATCGCCGAGGGCTTCGGCGCCCACGTGCCGAAGGGGTACATCTACACCGCCATGGCCTTTTCGGCCGGCGTGGAGGGGCTGAACATGCTGGCCCGGCGCCGCAAGCGCACCCGGGCGGGAACCCCGACCCGGACCTGAAACGCCATGGTTAACGTTTCACGGGAAAACCCGTGAACAGGCCCGGCCGAGCGATCGGCCGGGCCTGTTCACGTTCGGATCTGTACGCGTCCGGGCTCGCTCGCAACCGGACCTGCCGCGCCGATGCCACGGCCGACGGGCCGGGATGTGATCGAGCGCCCGTCCCGGCAGGGTCGCGCGACGTCCGGACGCGCCTGGCGGAGGGGGCCTCGACTCTCGGCCGGATCGGATGGGGCTAGAGCACGGGCTCGCGCGCGGCCGCTTCCTCACGGGCGCAGACCGCCCGATCGGGGGCTGGGCCGCCGGCGGTCACGAGCTTTGCGAGCTCGGCCCGGGCCTTCTCCAGATCGGCCCGGAATCCGGCATCGCCCTGGAGGGCGGCGAAGACCGCGCTGGCGGCCGTACGGCCGGCCTCGATGTCGCTGGCCCAGTGGAGGCCGCAGACGATGCGGCTCTCGCCGTAGGAGCGGGCCCGGACGAAGAACTGGGTCGCCTTCTCGGGCATCAGGGCCGCCATGATCGCCGCATAGGTCCAGGCCTGCGTCGCGTGGCTCGACGGGAAGCTGAAGGCGTTGCCGAGATCGGAGGTGCGCATCACGCAGATCTCCGCGTCGTTGCCGACGAAGGGGCGCAGGCGGCGGTAATGCAGCTTCGGGGCCCGGGTCGCCTGCGCGATGTCGAGGCGCGCGCGCTCCATCAGGGTCATCAGGGCGGGCGCGCGCGACTGCTCGATGCGCTGGCCGATGACGCAGGCGAAATCGTCGAGGATCGCGGAGGCGCCGTCGGCCACATCGGTCGTGGCCAGGGTCCAGCGCGGGGTTCCCTTGAGGGACCGGGTGGCGACGAAGGCCGCCTTGTCCGCGGCCTCGGCCGCCGATTGTCCCCGGGGCGGCGGGCCGAGGATCGCCACGGTGTCGGGGGCCTGGGTCTCCGAGAGGTAGGGCGCCCGGGCCGGCTTGCCGGGCGTCAGCGGTGCGGCGCTGACGGCGGGGGCGGAAACCGGCTTCTGCGCCGTCTCCTCCGCCTGTACCGCCGCGGGCACGCCTGCGATCGGCACGATCGCGAGGTACGTCAGGATCTGGGACAGGCGGGCCATCGGCGTCTCGGTATCGGAGGTCAGCACAGAGCAGGCGAGGTATCAGTATAGAACTCCTTTACAACAAGCCTATGGCAGGCCTGATCTGAACGCTGACGGAATTGCCGCCGGTGTCTCGCCGGACAGCCCGAATTCCGAGGGATGCCGGACCGTGTTGCGCCCCCGCGCAGGCCGGGAGGCCGCTGGCGCGAGGTCCGGGCGCGAGACGGCCAGACGCCCCGAGGCGCGGCGGAGGAAC
>NZ_JBYSXL010000036.1:0-23396 GCF_058782155.1 Methylobacterium sp. FW306-05-D | reverse complement strand
CCCTGACGCTCACGGCCCTCGCCGCCCTCGGGGCACGCTGGTCGCAAGAGGGCGCGGGCCGCTCCGGCCCGACGCCGGGTCAGAGCTTCGTCGCGGTCCGGCCGGCAAGGCTGCGCGCCGCGGTCTCGAGACCCGCATGGTCGTGCCCGCCGCTGAGGGCATAGGCGGAGCGGCCCGCGGTCCAGTAGGCCGTCTCGCCGTCGCCGGGGCTCGTGACCTCGCTCGGGGCGACGTGTCCGTCGAGGTTGCGGGTGGCGAAGAGCGAGACCTCGCCGAGCTTGCCCGCGTCGATCATCACCTCGATGCCGGTGCCGTGCCGGGCCGGCACCACCTGCACGTCGCGCACCGTCCAGTCGGACGGCAGGTCGGGCAGGGCGATGCCGGTGGCCGCGGCGATGCCGGCACGGTCGTAGGGCTGGGTCTGGCTGCCCCGCTGCGCGGCGATGCGGGCGCGGACCTGCGCCGCCTCGCGGGCGTGGCGGGCATCCGCCACCAGGGCCGGGTCGACGGGGGAGGCGAAGGTGTCCGGCACGCCGAGGAAGGGGCCGTCCGAATGAGCGAGCCAGCCGGTGCCGACGAGGAGCGCGATCACGGCGGCCCGGCGCAGGCGGTCGCCGAACCGGCGCCAGGCCAGGCTGCGGTCGAGCCGGCGCGCGGCAGCCCGGTTGCGCTCCGGTCCCGGGCCCGGAACGATGGCGAAGGCCTGCCGCAGGGCATCGCGGTCATGCAGTTCGGCCATGATCCGCGCGGCGGTCTCGGGGTTGCGCGCCAGATGCGCCTCCACATCGAGGCGGCGCATGCCGTCGAGCTGCCCGTCCACGAAGGCGGTGAGGTCGTTCTCGGTGATCGGATCGATCATCGCAGTGTGTTCCATGGCGTCGGCTCCGGTCGGATACAGGGGGCGCGTCCCCGGACAAGGAGTCCCGGCCGCGCTGGGGACGGATCGGCCTGTCGCCGGCGCTCCGTCCCGGTCTTCCAAACTGTCGGGTCTTCCCAAACTCAGGTGTCGCCGACGGCCCGGCGCGGCGCGGCGTCCGGATCGTCCTGGGCGACGAGGCGCAGGCGCGGTCGCTCGGCGGCGAGGCGCTGGCGCCGCTCGGCCACGCCGCCGCCCTGCCGCTCGCCCTCCTCGAAGGCCCGCAGGGCGGCACGGCCCCGGCCGAGCCGCGACATCAGCGTCCCGATGGGAATGCCGAGCACGGCGGCCGCGTCGGCGTAGGCCATGCCCTCCAGGGTGACGAGGTGAAGCGCGGCGCGCTGCTCCTCCGGGAGGGTCAGGAAGGCGCGGCGGATCTGAGCCAGGCGGACCTGGGCCTCCTGGGCCGGGGGCGCCGTTTCCTCGCCCATCTGGACCAGCGTGTCGGCGTGGCGGGCCTCGACCCGCTTCCGGCGCTGCTCGTCGATGAAGACGTTGTGCAGCACCGTCATCATCCAGGTGCGCAGATTGGTGTTCGGCCGCGCCGCCTGGCCCGATTCGAGGGCCCGCACCAGGGCGTCGTGCACGAGATCGTCGGCCCGCAGGGTGTCGCGCGTCAGGGCCCGGGCGTAGCGCCGCAGCGGCACGAGCAGGTCGACGATGGCGGCGGGGCCGGGCCGGTTCGGTTCGGTCGTCATACAGGCATCAACGCACGAACCCGGGCCCTTAATCCAGCCGCCCGGCGCACAAACGCATCAGCGGTAGGTCGCCTCGAGGTCGAGGGTGCAGCGCCGGCCGATCTGGTCGTAGTTCTCGGCGATCCAGGCCCGGGCCGCGCCGCGGCCCTTGTCGCGCAGGCGCTCGAACACCCGCCAGCGGGCATCGAGGCGCGAGGAGGCCTGGTACTCGTCGAGGGCCCCGGTGCCGTCGATGCGGTGGACGTATTGCGAGCGGTACTCGCCCCGGCCGAGCACGCCCTCGGCGATCAGGTGATCGACGAAGTCGATGGCGCGCAGCTCGCGCATCAGGTTGGCGTTGAAGGTGATCTCGTTGAGGCGGTCCTGGATCTCCTGCGGCGTGCGCGGCGTCTCGCGGCGCTCCACCGGGTTGATCTGGACCAGGACGATGTCGCGGGTCTCGGCGCCGCGATAGAGGGGATAGAGCGGCGGGTTGCCGAGGTAGCCGCCATCCCAGTACGGCACGCCGTCGATCTCCACCGCCTGGAACACCGTCGGCAGGCAGGCCGAGGCCATGAGGTGATCGACGTCGAGGGTCGCGCGCTCGAAGACCGCGAGCTTGCCGGTCCAGACATTGGTGGCGGACACGAAGATCGACGCCGTCTCGGCCGCACGCAGGCGCTCGAAATCCACCTGGGCCGCCAGAACCTTGCGCAGCGGATTGTAGTTGAGGGGATTCGACGTGTAGGGGCTGATCCTCAGCGCCCGGCTCCAGAACTCCGCGACGGGGTTGTTCGACCAGAACTCGAACAGGCCGCTGAAGGCGCGGCGCTGGGCCGGCCAGAGGTCCCCGTCGAGGCTGACCTCCCGCCAGAACCGCTCCAGGGCGCGGCGGGCGCCGGCGGGGCCGTCCTCGAGCCAGCCATCGACCATCACGACGGCGTTCATGGCCCCGGCGCTGGCGCCGGTGATGGCCTCGAAACCGAGGCGCCCATCCTCGATCAGCGCGTCGAGCACGCCCCAGGTGAAGGCCCCGTGCGCGCCGCCGCCCTGCAGGGCGAGGGCCACCGTCTTCTCCGCCCGCGGCCCCGCGATCACGCGGGTGCCGGCGGCGGGCTGCATCGGCAGGTCGTGCTCGACGGGGACGTCGATGAGCGAATCGATCGCCGGTTCCTTGTGCGGATCGAGCATGCGAATCTCCCGATGGTGATGCTGCAACGCAATATATGATGCCGCAAGGCCACAAACAGGTGCGAAGCGGCAGCGGTTCCCTGTCCGTCACGCAGCCCTGCCCCCCGCCGGTCGCCCGAAACTCGACATCGACGCCCGGATGGGACATGGGAGAAGCCGAAACCGATCAGCGTGCTCGCTGGGCCGCCCGGGATGCCGGGTGACGCAGCGGGCTTGACGCCCGCCCGCCGTCATCTCAGCTAAACGATCGAGGGCGTAGAGTTCGCGGCATCGGAACGCCGCCGACCGGCCCCGGCCGGCGCGGTACGGTCACCGGCGGACGTTCCTCGGAGCGCACAGTCAACGATGGACATCATGGACGCGACCCCCGTCAATCCGATCAGCGGTTCCGGCCCCGAGATCGCAGGCCCGAGCCCCCGGCACCGCACGGTCGGCGTCACCATCGGGTCCGGCGAGGGCGCGGTCACGGTGGGCGGCGGCGCGCCGATCGTCGTCCAGTCGATGACCAACACCGACACCGCCGACATCGACGGCACGGTGGCCCAGGTGGCCCAGCTGGCGCGGGCGGGCTCGGAGCTCGTGCGCATCACCGTCGACCGCGACGAGGCCGCGGCCGCGGTGCCGAAGATCCGCGAGCGCCTCGACCGCATCGGCGTGCACGTGCCGCTGGTGGGCGACTTCCACTACATCGGCCACAAGCTCCTCTCCGACCATCCGGCCTGCGCCGAGGCGCTGGCCAAGTACCGGATCAACCCGGGCAATGTCGGCTTCAAGGAGAAGAAGGACACCCAGTTCTCGACGATCATCGAGCAGGCGATCCGCTACGGCAAGACCGTGCGCATCGGCGCGAACTGGGGCTCCCTCGACGAGGCGCTCCTCACCCATCTGATGGACGAGAACGCGAAGCTGCCCCGGCCGATCGACGCCCGCGCGGTGATGCGGGAGGCCATGGTGCAATCGGCCCTCACCTCGGCCGAGCGCGCCGTGGACCTCGGCCTGTCGAAGGACAAGATCATCCTCTCGGCCAAGGTCTCGGCGGTGCAGGACCTGATCGCGGTCTATCGCGAGGTGGCGCGCCGCTCCGACTTCGCCATCCATCTCGGCCTGACCGAGGCGGGCATGGGCTCGAAGGGCCTGGTGGCCGCCTCCGCCGCCATCGGCGTGCTGCTGCAGGAAGGCATCGGCGACACCATCCGCTACTCGCTGACCCCCGAGCCGGGCGGCGACCGCACCGTGGAGGTGAAGGCCGCGCAGGAACTGCTGCAGACCATGGGCTTCCGCACCTTCGTGCCCCTCGTCGCGGCCTGCCCGGGCTGCGGCCGCACCACCTCGACCACGTTCCAGGAGCTCGCCCGCGACATCCAGAGCTGGATCGTCACCTCGATGCCGGAGTGGAAGAAGGCCTATCCGGGCGTCGAGGGCCTCAACGTCGCGGTCATGGGCTGCATCGTGAACGGCCCCGGGGAATCGAAGCACGCCGATATCGGCATCTCGCTTCCGGGCACCGGCGAGACCCCGACCGCCCCGGTCTTCATCGACGGCAAGAAGGCCATGACCCTGCGCGGGCCGACCCTGGCCAAGGATTTCGAGACCGTGGTCACCGACTACATCGAGCGGCGCTTCGGCTCGGGCGCCCGCACCGCCGCCGAGTAGCGACCGACCCGGACGGCGCGGGTCCCTGCGACGGAACGGCGGCCTTCGGACAGGTTGTCGTTCTCGCATGCTGCGCCGCATGGTAGCGTGAACGCATCCGTCCCCCGCCGGCCGACTTCGTCGGAGCCGGCCCCGGCGTTCCCGTGCGCAGCTTGACGCCGCGCCGCGAGACGTTGGGCTCGCAACGAGCCTCGATCGAGCCGAATGACGCAGACCGCCCCTTCGAGCGCGCCCGCCGCCAAACCCGAGGGAGCCGGCAGCCCGCCCCCCGTCGCCGACGGGGCCGCCGAGACCGCCCGCGCCCACGCGCCGGCCAGCCTCTGGACCCTCATCCTCGGCTCCATCGGCGTGGTCTACGGCGATATCGGGACGAGTCCGCTCTACGCCTTCCGGGAGGCCCTGGTCTCCGCCCGCGCCGACGGCATCCTGCTGCGCGAGGAGGTCCTCGGCGTCGCCTCGCTCATCCTCTGGGCGCTCGTCCTCATCGTCACCATCAAGTACGTCGTCATCCTGATGCGGATGGACAACAACGGCGAGGGCGGCATCCTCTCGCTGATGGCGCTCGCCCGCACGGCGCTGGGCGGCTCCCGGGTGGTGTTCATGTTCGGCCTGCTCGGCGCCTCGCTGTTCTACGGCGACGCCATCATCACGCCGGCGATCTCGGTGCTCTCGGCGGTGGAGGGCCTGAAGCTCGTCACCCCGGCCTTCGACGCCTACGTGCTGCCGATCACCATCGCGATCATCGTGCCGCTGTTCCTCATCCAAGTGCGGGGCACCAGCAAGGTCGCGGCCTTCTTCGGGCCGATCATGGCGGTGTGGTTCGCCGCGATGGCGCTGGCCGCCCTGCCCCACATCGCGGCCAACACCGACGTGTTCTGGGCCCTCAACCCGTACTACGCCGTCCACTATCTCCTGGGGCACGGCACGGGCGCCCTGGTGGCCCTCGGCGCGGTGTTCCTCGCGGTGACGGGGGCCGAGGCGCTGTTCGCCGATCTCGGCCATTTCGGGCGCCGGCCGATCCAGATCGCCTGGCTCGGCCTCGTCGGCCCCTGCCTCGTGCTGAATTACTTCGGCCAGGCGGCCCTGGTCCTGTCGAAGCCCGACACCACCGATCCGTTCTTCCAGCTCGTGCCCGAATGGGGCTTGCTGCCGATGGTGCTGCTCGCCACCGCCGCCACCGTCACGGCGAGCCAGGCCGTCATCACCGGCGCCTTCTCCCTGTCGCGCCAGGCGATCCAGCTCGGCCTGCTGCCGCGCCTCGAGATCCGCCACACCTCCGAATCGCATTCGGGCCAGATCTACCTGCCGCAGATCAACGCCCTCCTGATGGTCGGCGTCGTGATCCTGGCCGTGCTGTTCCGCTCCTCGGCGGCCCTGGCCTCGGCCTACGGCATCGCCGTGACGGGCACGATGCTGATCACCGCGAGCCTCGCCTTCCTGGTGCTGTGGAAGACCTGGAAGTGGTCGCCCTGGGCCGCCGGCCTCGCGATCCTGCCCTTCGCGGCGGTGGAGTTCCTGTTCCTGCTGTCGAACATGCTGAAGGTGTTCGAGGGCGGCTACGTGCCCCTGCTCTTCGCGGGCGCCCTGATCGTGATGATGTGGACCTGGGTGCGCGGCGTCGGCATCCTCATCAACAAGACCCGCAAGACCGACGTGCCGCTGACCGAGCTCGTCAGCATGCTGGAGAAGAGCCCGCCGCACCACGTGCGCGGCACGGCCGTGTTCCTGACGAGCGACCCCTACATCGCGCCGGCCGCCCTGCTGCACAACCTCAAGCACAACAAGGTGCTGCACGAAAAGAACGTCGTGCTCACGGTCGAGACCGTGGACACGCCCCGGGCCGCGGAGGCCGACCGCATCCACATCGAGCCGATCGGCCCGCACTTCCACAAGGTCGTGATGAAGTTCGGCTACATGGAGACGCCGAACATCCCCCGGACCCTGACGCTGCTGCGCAAGCAGGGCTTCAAGTTCGACATCATGGCGACGTCGTTCTTCCTGTCGCGCCGCTCGATCCGCCCGGCCGCCCATTCGGGCATGCCCCTGTGGCAGGACCGGATCTTCATCACCCTGGCCAAGAACGCCAACGACGCCACGGACTTCTTCCAGATCCCCACCGGCCGCGTGGTCGAGGTGGGCACCCAGGTGACCGTGTAGGGGCCGCTCCGGGGGGTCGTTCCGGGCCGGGCCGTATCGGCGATTGCCCTCGGGCAACCTTGACCGCGTCCGGGCGAGACCGCCGCGCGAGGCGGGGATCAGCCGATTGCGCCGTGCGGCACCGGGCTCACGCCACGGCCGATGAGGGCGCGGGCTGCGTGGCCGCTGGCGGCCGGCCGGACCCGGTCTCGCGGGTCCCGCCGCGCAGCGCCAGGTCGACGGGTCCGTCGAGGACGGGCAGCGGCGCGGCCTGCCGGTTCGCGGGACGGGCGTAATAGGCCCTGAGCAAGGCTGTCCGATCGCGCAGATGGGCCTCGACGCGGTCGTTCAGGCGCCCGACCGGACCCGCCAGGGCATCGAAGCCCGCGGTGAGGGCACGCACGATCGCGCGCGTGCAGGCCGTGGCGAGGTGGGCGAGCGGACGAAGCATGTTCATCGTGACCTTCGGTGACGGGCGGGCACGATCCGAGATAGGGCGAGGGTCGCGCCGGTCCCCGCGACCGAAAGCGGCACGCGGGGTGCCGGAACCGGCGGCGCGCCGGAGACCGCTCGGCGACCCGGAGCGGTGGCCCCGGGCGTCGGCTCACGGCCTCGGCAGGTTGAGGACGGTCGGCGGGACCGGCGGCGGCGGAGCCAGGGCGGCCGGCGTCAGGGCGAGGCGGCTGCGGGGCGCCTTCGGCGCCTTCGCGACGGGCACCTCGGCGACGGGCGCCGTCTTCTCCTCGACGGCCCGCGCGGTGCGGATCGGAGCCGGGCGAGGGGTCGGCGCCGACGCGGCCGGCGTCGCGGCAACCGGCGCGGTCGCGGCCGGGGCGATCGAGGCCGGCGCTGCGGCGGGAGAGACCGGGGCCGCGCTCACCGGCATCGTCGGTGCGGCGGGGGCCTCGGCGGAGGCGAAGGCGAGCACGGTGGTGCGCGCGGGCGGCTCGGCCTGCTCGACGGCACCGGGCTTGCGCTTCTCGTAGAAGGCGTTGCCGCCGGCCACCGCCACGTAGTGCATGTTGTTGTAGGGGAAGCGCAGGCCGGCGGTGTGGAAGTACATCGCCCGGCCGACCTTCGGGTGGCGCTGGCCGTCGAGGACGGCATCCGTCACCTCGGCGACCGTCTGCAGGCTCTTCTCGTCCATCTTCTTCGTCAGGACGCCGGGCGCGAATTGCCGGGGCTGGCCGACCACGGCGCAGATTCCCCCATTGGGGAAGGCGGCGGCCTCGAGCCGGTTCATCACCACCGTGCCGACGGCGAGCAGACCCTCGGGGTCGCTGCGATTCGATTCGAAGTACATCGCCCGACCGAGACAGTCGCGCTCCTCATCGGTGACAGACACCGGCTTGGCTGCGAGCGTCGAGCCCGTCGTGTTGGGTGCACCCGCATAGGTATTGCAACCACCGAGAGCCGGAACCGCCAGGAGAAGACCAAGGAGAGGCAGCGTCGTCGCCGATCGGATTTCCTGCATGCCGTCTCGCTCCACTCCCTCAAGCGTATCCATATGGCTTGACCACCAAATGGGTTCGTTTTCGGGCAGTGGCGGCGTTTTCCAGGCGGCGAGGCCGGCGCGCCGCGTCAGGCCTCGCGGTCGTAGCGGAAGGCGTCCGCCACCCGCGGCATCCCGATGTGATCGTAGAAGCTGACGGCCCCGGGGGCGGCCGTCAGCAGGAGCGAGGCCCGCGGCCCGAGCGCCGCGCGGGTGGCCGCGATCAGGCCCTGGCCGATCCGGAGGCCCTGGACCGAGCGGCTCACGGCTAGGTCGGAGAGGTAGGCGCAGAACACGAAATCGGTGAGCGTGCGCGCGACCCCGACGAGGTCGCCGTCCCGCCGGGCGGTGACGACGAGGTCGGCCTGGGCCAGCATCCGGGCGAGGCGCGGCAGGTCCTCGACCGGGCGTCGCGGGGCAAGGCCCGAATCGATCAGGACGCGGCGGAACGCCTCCGCGTCGAGGTCCGGTTCGAGGCCGTAGGCGACCTCCGCCACGCTCAGGCCGTCAGCGTCCCGTGGCAGTGCTTGTACTTCTTGCCCGAACCGCAGGGGCACGGCTCGTTGCGCCCGACGCGGCCCCAGGTGGCGGCATCGTCCGGGTCGCGCTCGAGGACGGCGGTGTCGGTGGCCATCTCGCGGGCGGCGTAGCCGTAGGCGGGGCCCGCGCCGCCGTCGCTGCCGGTACCGCTGCCCGCCATCTCGTTCTCGCCGGTGACGGGATCGAGGTGCTGGGCGAACATCGGCGGCAGGCCGGGCTGCGCGAAGGGGTTGTCCGCGCCCTCCGCCGGCGGCTCCTCGTACATGATCTCGATGCGCGAGAGCTGCTGGGTGACCTGCTCGCGTAAGGACGCGACCAGGCTGTTGAACAGCTCGAACGCCTCGGACTTGTACTCGTTGAGGGGATCGCGCTGGGCGACGCCGCGCCAGCCCACCACCTGGCGCAGGTGGTCCAGGGTGACGAGATGCTCGCGCCAGAGGTGGTCGAGGGTCTGCAGGAGCACCTGCTTCTCGACATAGGTCATCACCTCCGGCGTGTTCTTCTCGGTGCGCTGGGCATAGGCCTCGTCGGCGGCCTGGCGCAGGCGGTCGCGCATCTCCTCGTCGGCGATGCCCTCCTCCTTGGCCCAGTCCTCCACCGGCACGTCGAGGTTGAGCACTATCTGGACCTGCTCGCGCAGGCCCTCGATGTCCCACTGCTCCGCATAGGCGTTCTCGGGCACGTGCACGGCCACGAGATCGTCGACCACGCCGTGGCGCATCTCGTCCACGGTCTCGCGCACGCTGTCCTGGCCCATGAAGTCGCGGCGCTGCTCGAACACGACCTTGCGCTGGTCGTTCATGACGTTGTCGTACTTGAGCACGTTCTTGCGCATGTCGAAGTTGCGCGCCTCGACCTTCTGCTGCGCCTTCTCGATGGCCTTGTTGATCCAGGGGTGGATGATCGCCTCGCCCTGCTCCAGGCCGAGGCGGGTCAGCATGCCGTCCATGCGGTCGGACCCGAAGATCCGCATCAGATCGTCCTGGAGCGACAGGTAGAACTTCGAGCGGCCGGGATCGCCCTGGCGGCCGGAGCGGCCGCGCAGCTGGTTGTCGATGCGGCGGGATTCGTGGCGCTCGGTGCCGATGATGTAGAGGCCGCCCGGCAGGGCGACCTTGCGGCCCGCGGCCGGGTCCGCCGGCTCGCCCGAGGCCAGCACCTTGTCGCGGTTCTCGGCGATCTCGGCCTTGATGGCGTCGACCTTCGCGTCGCGCTCCGGCCCCTCGGGCACGCCCGCCAGTTCCTTCTCCACCCGCATCTCGACGTTGCCGCCGAGCTTGATGTCGGTGCCGCGGCCGGCCATGTTGGTCGCGATGGTGATGGCGCCGGGCACGCCGGCCTCGGCGACGATGTAGGCCTCCTGCTCGTGGAAGCGGGCGTTCAGCACGGCGAAGCGCTTCGTCACCCGGCCCTCGCGGGCGGCGGCGTAGACGTCGGTCAGGGCGTTGGGGTCCGAGTAGTCGAGCTGGCGGAAGCCGGCCTTGACCAGCATCTCGGCGAGATGCTGCGACTTCTCGATCGAGCCGGTGCCGACCAGGATCGGCTGGTGGCGCGCATGCGCCTTCTCGATCTCGGCGATGATGCCGTCGTACTTCTCGGCCACCGTCCGGTAGACCTCGTCGTCCTCGTCGACGCGCTCGACCGCCTTGTTGGTCGGGATGTCGACCACCTCGAGCTTGTAGATCTCGGCGAACTCGTCCGCCTCGGTGGAGGCGGTGCCGGTCATGCCGGCGAGCTTGGAATAGAGGCGGAAGTAGTTCTGGAAGGTGATCGAGGCCAGCGTCTGGTTCTCGGGCTGGATCGTCACCCGCTCCTTGGCCTCAAGCGCCTGGTGCAGCCCTTCCGAGTAGCGCCGGCCCTGCATCATGCGGCCGGTGAACTCGTCGATGATCACCACCTCGTCGTTCTTGACGATGTAGTCCTTGTCCAGGGTGAACAGGGTGTGGGCGCGCAAGGCCAGGTTGACGTGGTGGACCAGGGAGACGTTGTGCGCGTCGTAGAGGTCGCCTTCCTTGAGCAGGTCCGCGCCGCGCAGGAGGTCCTCGACGAACTCGTTGCCGCTCTCGGTCAGCGAGACCGTGCGCTGCTTCTCGTCGAGGTCGTAATGCTCGCGCTCCAGATGCGGCATCAGCGCGTCGACCGAGACGTAGAGTTCGGAGCGGTCGTCCACCGGGCCGGAGATGATGAGCGGGGTCCGCGCCTCGTCGATCAGGATCGAGTCGACCTCGTCGACGATCGCGTAGTTGTGGCCCCGCTGCGAGAGCTGGCTAAGCTCGTACTTCATGTTGTCGCGCAGGTAGTCGAACCCGAACTCGTTGTTGGTGCCGTAGGTGATGTCGGCGGCGTAGGCCTCCTTGCGCTGCTGGTCGTCGAGGCCGTGCACGATGGTGCCGACGGAGAGGCCGAGGAAGCGGTAGACCCGGCCCATCCACTCCGCGTCGCGGGCAGCGAGGTAGTCGTTCACGGTGACGACGTGGACGCCGAGGCCCGACAGCGCGTTGAGGTAGACCGGCAGGGTCGCCACCAGGGTCTTGCCCTCGCCGGTGCGCATCTCGGCGATGCCGCTCTCGTGGAGCACCATGCCGCCGATCAGCTGCACGTCGAAGTGGCGCTGGCCGAGCACGCGCTTGGCCGCCTCGCGGACCGTGGCGAAGGCCGGCACCAGGATGTCGTCGAGGGTCTTGCCGGCGGCGAGTTCGGCCTTCAGCGTCGCGGTCCGGGCGCGCAGGTCGTCGTCCGAGAGCGCGGCGACCTGCGGCTCCAGGGCGTTGATCTCGGCCACACGGGGACGATAGCCCTTCACGCGCCGGTCGTTGGACGAGCCGAAAATCTTCTTGGCGAGGGCACCGAGCATCGTGAACCTACGGTCGATCGAATAAGTCTGAAGGCGAATGTTGGCCGGGCTTATAGAGGTAAACACGGGCCGGCGCATCCGAAAGAGCCGGCCCGGCCTCAACACCCGGATGGGGGTGCGGCCGGGTCGGCGCCGGGCGGAGGCGCGCGGCCGAGCGGCCGCGCGTCCGGGTGGGCCCGGAGGGGCGCACAGGACGGGCGACCGCCGGCGTCGCTCGGCAAACGCGGCAGGGCTTCGTTTCGATCCGGCGCGCGACGACCGGCCCGTCACGGCCATGCCGGATACCGGGAACACCGCCGCGAGCCGGCCCGCGGCGGCGGCGGGACCTCCCCGCATCGTGATCGCCCCGCGCCGGGCGAGGCGGGACGGCGCCCCCGGGCGGACCCGCCGCCCCGACCGTGGCGCCGCGCCCGGATTCGACCGTTCCGCGGCCGGGTCGCGCTTGCCATCGGGGGCTTGCCATCGAAGTCTTGCCATCGGAGCACGCACGCGCCACCTGATGTCGCGGCAAAAACCGCGGCCCCGGCCGCACGTCTCTCTCGACCGCCCCATGCGACGACCTCCGGCCGGCCCCGCGCCGGGACGCGGGCGGCGCTCCCAAGGACGCCTCCATGACGCTGATCAAGTCCCTCTCGCGCCCCGGTCTCCTGCGCTCCGGCCTCCTGCGCTCCGGCGCCGTCGTCCTGGCGCTCGGCCTGCCGCTGGCCTCCGCCCGGGCCCAGGCGCCCGCGGCGACCCCGGCCGCCGCACCGGTCGCCCCCGAGACCGTGGTGGCGAAGGTGAACGGGGCGCCGATCACGGCGGGCGATCTCGCCATCGCGTCCGAGGACCCGGCCCTGTCGCTGCCGGGCGTCGACGACGCCCAGAAGAAGGGCCTGCTCGTCGATTACATGATCGACCTCAAGGTCGGCGCCCAGGCGGCGGAAGCCGCCAAGGTCGGCGATTCGCCGGACTTCCAGCGCAAGCTCGCCTACTTCAGGGACAAGCTCCTCCTCGACGAATACCTGGAGCGCGAGGCCAAGAAGGCGGCCACGCCGGAGGCGGCCAAGGCCCTCTACGACCAGACCGTCAAGGCGATGAAGCCCGAGGAGGAGGTGCATGCCCGCCACATCCTCGTGGAGAGCGAGGACGAGGCGCGGAAGATCGCCGCGCGCATCAAGGGCGGCGAGGACTTCGCCCGGGTGGCGGCCGAGGTGTCGAAGGACCCCGGCTCGAAGACCGAGGGCGGCGATCTCGGCTGGTTCACCAAGGAGCGCATGGTCGCCCCCTTCGCCGAGGCCGCCTTCAAGATGAGCCCGGGCCAGGTCTCCGATCCGGTCAAGACCCAGTTCGGCTGGCACGTGATCAAGCTCGAGGAGAAGCGCACCAAGCCGGTCCCGACCTTCGACGAGATGCGGGAGCAGGTCGACCAGTACCTCACCCGCAAGGCGCAGCAGGACCTGATCCTGAAACTGCGCGAGGGCGCCAAGATCGAGCGCACGGCCGCCGCCCCGGCCGTGGCGCCCGCCCCGGCCCAGAAGGCGCCGTAAGGGGCCTCAGGCGACCCGGCGCAGCGCCTGCGGCGCGGGTTCGGTCCGCCCGCGCCCGTCGCGCTTGGCCCGGTAGAGCGCGGCGTCGGCCCGGCTGAGCAGGGCGTCGAGCCGGCGCCCGGGCGCCGCGGCGGCGTCCTCCGGCGCCGCGAGGCCGATGCTGACGCCGATCGCGAGCTGCGGCAGTTCCGGCACGGCGACCGCGGCCACGGCCCGGCGCAGGAACTCGGCCTGGGCCAGGGCCTCCTCCGGGGTCACGCCGCGCAGGAGGCAGGCGAATTCCTCGCCGCCCATGCGCCCGAAGATCGCGGAGCCCGGCAGCAGCGCCGCCACCGTATGGCAGAAGCCGACCAGGACCCCGTCGCCCACCGCGTGGCCGTACCGGTCGTTGATGCGCTTGAAGTGGTCGAGGTCGAACAGCAGCAGGGTGACGTCGCCTCCCGCCGCCAGGGCGGCCTCCGCCCGGGCCACGAAGGCGCGCCGGCTGAGGATGCCGGTGAGCGCGTCGGTCTCGGCGGCCAGCCGCTGCAGGCGCTCCGCGCGCTCCTTCGTCAGCGACATGAACACGAAGGCGATCGCCAGGGTGAAGAGCATCCCGGCCAGGCACAGGACCGTCAGCCAGGGCGTCTGCAGCGGGTTCGGCCCGACCTGCGGGGGCGCCACGACCGCCAGGGGGACGCGGATCCAGTAGGCGAAGGTGTAGAGCAGCAGCAGGGCGACCCCGGGATAGCGCGACACCAGGGGTTCGGCCCGCGCCCGCCAGATCTCGCGCGCGGCGAGGAAGCAGAAGCCGCCGGCGAGGCCGGAGGCCAGCATCACCCGGGCCGGAACCGAGGCGAAGAAGGCCGGGATCAGGCAGCCCACGCACCAGGACCCCACCGCGATGACGATCGGCGCCAGGCGCGCGCGCCGTCCCTCGAAGGCGCGGGTCCCGGCCCAGATCAGCCCGTAGGCTCCGATCATCACGCCGTTGGCGACGCCGATCGAGACCCAGTCCGGAATCACGCCCCGCAGGGCCAGCAGGGCCGAGGCCATCGCGCCGGTGATGTGGGCGACGCCCCAGATCGCCAGGGCGTGGACGTGGCGGGCCTGGCTCCAGGACAGCAAGAACAGGCTCCCGACCATGAAGGTCAGGATCACGGTCACGAGCAGCAGGGTCGAGGCATCGAGCAGCATCGGTCGGTTCCGCTCCCCTCGCTCGTCCGACGATCAGGCATCGCCTGCCCCCTGGGACAGCCGACCGCGCCCCGATGTTATCCTAAATGATCGCGAATACCCAGATCCACCCCCCGATGTGCATCGACGACATCCGGGCGCGGCGGGTCCTCACGGTTCGGCCTTGCGAGGACCGGGGCCGAGCGGCGTGATCCGCAGGGCGGTGATCCGGTTGCGGGCCTTGCGCAGGACCTGGAAGCGGAAGCCGTGGAAGTTGAAGGCCGTGCCGGAGTCGGGGATCGCCCGGGCCTCGTGGATGACGAGGCCCGCGATGGTGGTGGCCTCGTCGTCGGGCAGGTCCCAGTCCATCGCCCGGTTGAGGTCGCGGATCGGCACGCTGCCGTCGGCATGCACCGAGCCGTCGCCCTGGGGCCGCACCCCGGACACGGTCACGTCGTGCTCGTCGGCGATGTCGCCCACGATCTCCTCGAGGATGTCCTCCAGGGTCACGAGGCCCATCACCTCGCCGTACTCGTCGACCACCAGGGCGAAGTGGGTCTTCTTGGTGAGGAAGGCCTTGAGCTGGTCGCGCAGGGAGGTGGTGTCGGGCACGAACCAGGTCTCCAGGGCCAGGGCCTCGACCTTGAGGCCGGAGGCGTCCCCGCCGGCGGCGTCGAGGGCCCGCAGGAGGTCCTTGGCGTGCAGCACCCCGACGATGTTCTCGGTGCTGCCGCGCCAGAGGGGCATGCGCGTGTAGGGCGAGGCCAGCACCGCGCGCACGATCTCCTCCGAGGGCAGGTCGGCATCGATGGTGCGCATCTTGGTGCGGTGGACCATCACCTCCGAGACGGTGAGGTCGGACAGATCGAGGAGGCCGCCGAGCATGTCGCGCTCGGCCTTGGCGACCCCGCCCTCGCGATGCAGCAGGGCGACCTGGCCGCGGATCTCGTCGGTGGCCGAGAGGATGGTCTGGCGCTCGCCGATCCGGATGCCGAAGGGCCGGAGCATGGCGCGGACCAGGGCCTCGATGGCGAGCGCCGCCGGCCCGAGCAGGGCCACCGCGAAGGCCACGGGGCGGGCCATGACCAGGGCGGCGCTGTCCGGCTTGTTGATCGCGAGGGTCTTGGGCAGCACTTCGGCGAAGATGATGACGAGGACCGACATCACCCCGGTGGCGTAGAGGACGCCGCTCTTGCCGAACAGGGTGGTGAGCACGCTGGTGGTGAAGGCCGAGGCGCCGATCGCCACGATGTTGTAGCCGATGAGCATGGCGCCGATGAAGCGCTCGCGGCTCGCCAGGATGGCGTTGACGAGGCGGGCGCGCCCGTCGCCGGCCTTCTCCAGGGCCAGCATGCGGGCCCGGGAGGCCGCCGTGAAGGCGGTCTCGGCCCCTGCGAAGAAGGCCGAGAGCAGGAGCGAGATCACCACGATGCTC
The DNA here is from genome assembly GCF_058782155.1 of Methylobacterium sp. FW306-05-D. Taxonomy (NCBI): domain Bacteria; kingdom Pseudomonadati; phylum Pseudomonadota; class Alphaproteobacteria; order Hyphomicrobiales; family Methylobacteriaceae; genus Methylobacterium; species Methylobacterium sp. FW306-05-D. Next base: position 7,818 of record NZ_JBYSXL010000036.1, on the reverse strand, counting down.
GCGGCCAGCCAGAGATCGGTATGGGGTTCCATGCGCGCCGATGCCGGAGGGTGTCGTTTCGGACGAGCGCCTGATTACCACGGCGCGGGCTGCACCATTCACGCCTCTTGCGTCACGGCGACGAGGTCCTCGCTGCGTCGGTGATCAGGCGCAGCTCCGTCTCGCGCTGTCCCGCCGGGGCGCCGCGCAGGCGGGCGACCTCGGCCTCCAGCGCGGCGATGCGGCGATGCGGGTCCTCTGTCCCGGATTCGCTCAAGCGGCGCTGAGCTCGGCATCCAGGAAGGCGCGGACCTCGGCCCCGTCGATGCCCGGCGCGATGAAGCTCCGGCCGATGCCGCGCGCCAGGATGAAGGTCAGCGCCCCGTCGCGGACCTTCTTGTCCTGGGCCATCGCCGCCACCAGGGCGTCGGCGTCGCCGCAGCCGCCCGGCACCGCCTGGAGCCGGGTCGGCAGGCCCGCGAGGGCGAGGTGGTTGGCGACCCGGCCCGCGTCCTGGCCCGGGCACAGGCCGAGGCGGGCGGAGAAGCGGAAGGCGAGGGCCAGCCCGATCGCCACCGCCTCGCCGTGGACGAGGCGGGCGGAGTCGTAGTCGGTCAGCCGCTCCAGGGCGTGCGCGAAGGTGTGGCCGAGGTTGAGCAGGGCGCGCTCGCCGTCCTCGCGCTCGTCGCGCACCACCACGCCGGCCTTGGACCGGCAGCAGATCGCCACCGCCTCGTCCCGCTCCGGCCCGCCCGCGAAGATGCCGGCCCAGTGCGCCTCGCACCAGTCGAAGAAGGCGGCGTCGTCGATGAGGCCGTACTTGGCCACCTCGGCGTAGCCCGCCCGCATCTCCCGCTCCGACAGGGTGTCGAGGGTGGCGGTGTCGGCGAGCACGAGGCGGGGCTGGTGAAAGGCGCCGATGAGGTTCTTGCCGTGGGGCGAGTTGATCCCGGTCTTGCCGCCCACCGAGGAATCGACCTGGGCGAGCAGGCTCGTCGGCGCCTGCACGAAGCGCACGCCGCGGCGCAGGGTGGCGGCCGCGAAGCCCGCGAGGTCGCCGACGACGCCGCCGCCCAGCGCCACCACGAGGTCGTTGCGCTCGACCCTGTGGGCGAGGAGCCCGTCGCAGACCGCCGCGTAGGTGGCGTAGGATTTCGAGGCCTCGCCCGGGGCCACGGTGACGAGGCCCGAGCGCAGGCCCGCCGCCGCGAGGCCGTCCTGCAGGCGCGCGCCGTAGAGGGCGGCCACATTGGTGTCGGAGACGATCACCGCCGCCTTCGCCCCGAGGGCGGCCACGTGCCGGCCGGCCTCGTCGAGGAGGCCGCGCCCGATCAGGATGTCGTAGGCCCGCCCCTGGTCGAGGGGCACGGCCACGGTGCGGCGGTCGGTCACTGGGCTGCGATTCCGGTCTGCGAGGGACGGTTCAGATAGGCGTCCAGGGCCTCCATGACGTCCTGGACGACCCGGTCGTGGGCGACGTCGCGGGAGATCACCTCCACGTCGGCGGTGGCGTAGACCGGATGGCGCTGGGCCATGAGCTGGCGCAGGGTCTCCTCCGGGTCCTCGGTCTGGAGGAGCGGGCGCCCGCCGCGCTTGCGCACCCGGCGCATCAGCACGTCGAGCTCGGCCTTCAGCCAGATCGAGACGCCGCCCTCGGCGATGCGGGCGCGGGTGGTCTCGCGCATGAAGGCGCCGCCGCCGGTGGCGAGCACCAGGGGGCCCTCGCGCATCAGGCGGGCGATCACCCGCTCCTCGCCGTCGCGAAAACTCGGCTCGCCGTAGATCGCGAAGATGTCGGGGATGGTGAGCTTGGCCGCCGTCTCGATCTCGTTGTCGGCATCCTTGAACATCAGCCCGAGGCGCGTGGCCAGCCGGCGGCCGACGGTGCTCTTGCCGGCCCCCATGAGGCCGACGAGCACGATCGAGCGGTGCCCGAGGGCCCGGCGCAGGCGCAGTTCGATCGGCTCGCCGCCGGAGGCGGCGCCCGGCGGTTCGCCCGGGGGCGGAACGCCGCCCTGAGGAGGGACTTCGGTCATCACGGACATCTACACATCGTTGGGCGGGTCTTAGCGCGTTTTCCGGTGGGGGCGAAGCGCCCGGCGCGGCGCGCGCACCGGAATGCCGCGCCGCCTGTGGCCCCGAAGTCATTGCCTTCGGCGCCCGCGCGTGATGCAACCCCAAGCTTGTCGTCAGCCTTACCCCGGCCCCCGAGGCCATCTGGCCCCCGAGGCGCGCCCCGTCCCCAGCGCCGCACGATCGAGGTTCGTCCGAGTGCCGACCCTGTTCCGTTTCCTCGCCACCCTCGCCATCCTGGCCGGGCTCGCCTTCGCGGGGATGTTCGCGCTCGCGACCTTCGTGGTGCCGACGCCGCGCGAGATGAGCGTGACCATCCCGGCCTCGAAGCTGCAGCCGCCGAACCGGTGACGCGCGCGCCGGTCCCAGCCCCGGCCGGGCCGGGCGCGCGCGCCGCGGGCGAAGGGGCTCCGGATGAAGGAGCTTCGGTTGAAGGATCTCCTGGCGAGGTCCTGATCCGCGACTACCTCGACATGCTGGCCGCCGAGCGGGGCGCGGCCGCCAACACGCTCGCGGCCTACCGGCGCGACCTCGCCGACTACCTCGCCGCCCTGGCGCGGGGCGGGCACGACCCCGTCGCGATGGAGGCCGCCCCCTTGCGCGCCTACCTCGCCGACCTCGAGACGCGCGGCCTCTCGGCGGCCTCCGCCGCGCGGCGGCTCTCCTGCATCCGCGGCTTCCACCGCTTCCTCTACGCCGAGGGCCTCGCCGAGGACGATCCCAGCGCGCCGATCGGCGGGCCGCGGCGGGTGCGGGCCCTGCCCAAGGTCCTGTCGGTGGCCGAGGTCGACGGGCTGCTCGCGGTCGCGCGCGCGCGCGCGGCGGGCGACGCGCGCGGCACGCGCCTGCTCTGCCTGATCGAACTCCTCTACGCCACGGGCCTGCGCGTCTCGGAGCTCATCGCCCTGCCCCGGGCGGCGGCCTCCACGAAGGAGCGCTACCTCGTGGTCCGGGGCAAGGGCGGGCGCGGGCGGCTGGTGCCGCTCACGGAGATCGCCCGCAGCGCCATGCGCGACCACCTCGCGAATCTCGGCGCCGACGGCCCCTGGCTGTTTCCCGCCGACAGCGAGAGCGGGCACCTGACCCGGCAATCTTTCGCCCGGGACCTGAAGATCGTGGCCGCCGCGGCCGGCCTCCGGGCCGACCGGGTCAGCCCGCACGTGCTGCGCCACGCCTTCGCGAGCCACCTGCTGCAGAACGGCGCGGACCTGCGCATCGTGCAGGAGCTCTTGGGCCACGCCGACATCTCGACGACGCAGATCTACACCCACGTCCTCGACGAGCGCCTGAAGAGCATGGTCCGCGACCTGCACCCGCTGATGGACGAGTGAGGGCCGGGGGCTTCAGCCCTCCGCCGCCTCGTGCAGCGTGTCCTCGATGTAGAGCTGCGCCAGCAGCACCTTCGCCACCGCCATCAGCGGCAGGGCCAGGGCGATGCCCCAGAGGCCGAAGATCACGCCGAGGACCAACTGCCCGGCGAAGATCGTGGCCGGGGGGATGTCGAGGGCCTTCTTCTGGATGAAGGGCGTCAGCCCGTAGCTCTCCAGGGTCTGCACCGCGAGATAGACGCCGAGGGCCCCGAGGAGCGCCGTGGTGCCCGAGGCCAGGGAGGCGAGCAGGATCACGACGCCGGCGATCAGCGGGCCGATGGTCGGGATGAAGGCCAGGAGCCCGGCCTGGAGGCCGAGGATGAGGGCGCCGCCGATGCCCAGGAAGGCGAGGCCCGCCCAGGTGCAGACGAAGATCACCGCCATGGTGACGAGCTGGCCGAACAGCCAGTGGCGCAGGGTCTCGCCCATGCCGTCGAGGAGGGCGGTGGCACGGCTCCGGTGCGCGGGCGGCACGAAGCGCACGAGGCCGTCGCGGTAGGCGCCCGGATCGGCCGCCACCGAGAGGCCGAGGAAGACGATGACCAGGGCGTTGCCCAGCGCGCTGAACAGGCCGATCACCACGGTGGCCGCCGGCCCGAGCACGCTGCCGGCATCCGACAGCAGGGAGCCGGGGCTCTTCATCGCCCCCGAGGCGAGGCCCGCGAGGCCGCCGGGCTTCTGGCTGGACGCACCGGATTCGTCGCCCTTGGGTGTTCCATCGGCGCCACCCTTGTTCTCGTCGCTTCTGTTCTCGCCACCCTTGTTCTCGCCGCTCTTGTTCTCGCCACCCTTGCCGGGGGCGATCTCGGGCACGTCGATGCCGTAATCCTTGAGCCGGTCGCGCACCGTGCCGGCCTGGGCCGCCACCGTCTGGCCGAGGTCCCGCCCCTGCTGCACGATGGTGGCGCCGCCGAAGGCGATGAGGGCCAGGGTCAGGCCGGCGAGCACGAGGCTGACGAGGCTGAGGCGCAGGCCCCGGCTTCCCGGCATCACCTGGCCGAGGAGGCGCGTCAGCCCGTCGAGGAAGACGCCGAGCAGGATGCCGGCGAAGACGAGGAGCAGGGTCGAGGCCGCCATCCAGGCGAGCGCCAGGACGGCGATGAAGGCCACGACGGCGATGCCGGAGACGGCAAGGGACCAGTCGCGCGGGCGCGGGCCGGCGGGCTCCGCGCTGAGGAAGGGAATGGCCATGAACGGGTTGGGCTCCTGGCGTGCCGATCGGGCACGCGGACATCGGACGGATTTCCGGGCGGGTCCGGCCGCCCAGCGCCCGACCCCTCCTGCAAAAGGATGTCGCCAGCGCAGCTCGGGTTCCGTCGCCGGACGGCCCCGCGCCGCCTTAGGCCGGCCCGGCGGTCGTCGCGTCCCAGCGGGCCGCGGCCTGGTCGTCCGCCTCCGTCGCCTCGACCCATCCGCCGGTGCTGCCGTCGGCGAGGTGCTCGCGCTTCCAGAACGGGGCCCGGGTCTTGAGGTAATCCATCAGAAAGCTGGCCGCCTCGAAGGCCGCGATCCGGTGGCTCGACGCGGTGACCACCAGCACGATGCCCTCGCCGGGCGCCACGAGCCCGTGGCGGTGGATCACCCGGACCCCGTGGAGCGGCCATCGGGTGCGCGCGGTCTCGACCACCCGGCCGATCTCGGCCTCGGCCATGCCGGGGTAATGCTCGAGTTCGAGCCCCGTGAGGCGGCCGCCCTCGTCGCGGCACAGGCCCGTGAAGGTGACGATGGCCCCGGCCCGGCCGCCGAACTCCTCGGTGAACCGGGCGATCTCGGTGCCCGGGTCGAAGGGCGCGCTCTGGATGCTGACGTCGGGCATGGACTTCCCTCGGAACGGCCCCGGCCCGGAGCCGCCTTTCCGGGCGGCACACTCTTGACGAGGCCCGGCGAACCTGCCCTCACGGGCACGGGCGCTCTATGCCCCCGAACGCCCGGCGACGCCACCGGGATTCCGAAGGACGTTTTCCGCCGTGACCCCAGAGCTGATCCTGCCCCATGACGGCGTCCTGCCGGTCTTCTCGGCCCGTCCGGTCTGGTGCGGGCGCGCGAGCACGGTGATCGGCGACGCCACCCTCGGCGCCCAGGCCTGGCTCGGCGACCACAGCGTCATCCGCGCCGACGGCGACCGGATCGTCATCGGCGAGCGCTTCTGGCTCGGCCACCGCTCCACCGTCCACATCGCCACCAACACCCACCCGACCCTGGTGGGCGACCGGGTGACGGTGGGCCGCAACGCCGTGGTGCATGCCTGCACCGTCGGCTCGGACGTGGTGATCGAGGACGACGTGATCGTGCTCGACAGCGCGCGCGTGGAGAGCGGCGTGCTGATCGAGGCGGGGGCCACCGTGTTCCCGAGGGCGCATCTGGCCGCCGGCTTCGCCTATGCGGGCAGCCCCGCCAAGGCGGTGCGGGCGATCAGCCTGCCGGAGATCGCCGAGCAGGCGGAGCGCCTGCGCGAGGCCTCCGGCGACCTGCCGACGCCCCCGGCCGCCGACGAGCCCGAGCCCGATCCCAGCGTCTACGTCGCCCGCACGGCGCGCCTGCGCGGCCGCATCGCCCTCGGCGCCGGCTCCACCGTGCTGTTCTCCTGCGAGCTCCATGCCGAGGTCGGCCCCATCGTGGTCGGGGCCAACACCAACATCCAGGACAACAGCGTCATCCGCAGCCGCGGCGAGGGCGTCGTGCTCGGGCGCGACACCACGGTCGGCCACAACGTCCGGCTCTCCGACTGCCGCATCGGCGCGCGCAGCCTGATCGGCATCGGCTGCGTCGTGGCGCCCGGCACCGTGATCGCCGACGACGTGCTGCTGGCCGCCGGCGCCGCCACCGATCCGGGCCAGCTCCTGGAGGGCGGCCACCTCTGGGGCGGGCGCCCGGCCCGCATCCTCGGCCCCCTCGATGCGGAGAAGCGCGCCATGATGGCCCGGGTGGTCGAGGGCTACGTGGCCCACGGGGTGGCCTACCGGCAGGCGGAAGCGGCCCTGGCTTGAGACGGGCCTCCCCTCGGCGGCCCGAAGGTCACGGCGGGCACCGGTGACGCCGCTCTCAGGGATCGCGTGAGACCGGGAGCGCGGGGCGATCGCACGGCACCCGTGCGGCGCGAGGCACGAAGTCGCCGCCCCCTCGGCCCCGGGAACACCTGTCGTCGAAGGGACGTTGTCTGCCCCCGACGCCCCCGCAGAGAGTTCCCCATGAAAGCCGTCACCCTCGCCGTCATCGCGACCTTCACCCTCGGGGGCGCCGCCCTCGCCGCCGGCAGCGGCCCGGGCTCGGCCAACAACGCGCCGGCCCAGGAGCTGGAGCAGAACGGCGCGCGGAACGCCTCCCAGTACGGCGCTCCCGCCGACACCGCGCCGGCCCAGGACCGGGTCCCGACCACGGGCTCGACCGTCCGTCCGGCCCCCGGCCTGACCGACGTCGCGCCCGGCGCCCCCGCCGGCCGCTGAGAGGCCGAAGGGCCCGGATCGCTCCGGGCCCTTTTTTATCCGATCGTCCTCGTCGCCGCTCAGGCGGCGCGCACGGTGGCGAGGAAGCGCTGGACCTCGGCGCTGAGATGCTCGGACTGGCGCGAGAGCTCGGAGGCCGCGCCCAGGACCTGGGCGGCCGCCGCCCCCGTCTCCTCGGCCGCCCCAGCCACCCCGGCGATGTTGGTGGTCACCGCCCCCGTGCCCATGGCCGCCTGGGCCACGTTGCGCACGATCTCCTGGGTGGCCGCCCCCTGCTCCTCCACCGCCGCCGAGATCGAGGTGGCCACGCCGCTGATCTCGCGGATGCGCGCCGCGATCCCGCCGATCGCCTCCACCGCCTGGCCCGTCGAGCCCTGGATCTGGGCGATGTGCCCGCCGATCTCCTCGGTGGCCCGGGCCGTCTGGTTGGCCAGCTCCTTGACCTCCGCCGCCACCACGGCGAAGCCCCGGCCCGCCTCGCCCGCCCGGGCCGCCTCGATGGTGGCGTTGAGCGCCAGCAGGTTGGTCTGGCCGGCGATCGAGGTGATCATCGTCACCACGTCGCCGATGCGCGCCACCGCCGTGTTGAGGGTCTGCACGAAGGCCGCCGTCTGGGCGGCCTCCGTCACGGCCGTCTGGGCCATGGCCGCCGAGGCGCTGACCTGGCGCCCGATCTCCTGGACCGACGAGCCGAGCTCCTCGGCCGCCGCCGCCACGGTGTTGACGTTCGAGGCGGCCTCGTCGGCGGCCGCCGCCACGCTGGTGGACTGGTTGGCGGTCTGGGTGGCGGTGCCGGCCATGCTCTGGGCGGTGGCCTGCAGCTCGGTGGCCGAGCTCGTCACCATGGTGATGATGCCGCCCACCGCCCCCTCGAAGCTATCCGCCATCGCCCGCATCGCCGCCTGGCGCTGCGCCTCCGCCCCCGCCCGCGCCAGGACCGTCTCCTCCTCGAG
>NZ_JBYSXL010000035.1:0-46456 GCF_058782155.1 Methylobacterium sp. FW306-05-D | reverse complement strand
GCGGAGGCGCCGCGCCCGGCCGAAGCGTCCAGAGCGGCCGAGCCGCCCCGCCCGCCCGAGCGGCCGGCGGAGTTCGCGCCGCCGGCCGAGGCGGCCAAGGCCCGTGAGCCCGAGCCGGTGAAGCCCGCGGAGGGGGGAGAGGTGCCGGCGCCGCCGCCGCGTCCGGCCGAGCTCTCGGCGCCCGCGCTGGCGATCACCGTCGCCCCCGTCGACGACAGCGCCTGCCGGCGGCGCCTGGAGCGCCTCGGCGCCCGGTTCGAACCCCTGCCCGCCATCGCGAACGGCCAGTGCGGGGCGGCGAAACCCCTGAAGGTGACGGCGCTCGCCGACGACCTCGCCCTCTCGCCGCCGGTGACGCTGGTCTGCGCGGCGGCCGAATCCCTCGCCCGCTGGGCGACGGAGGCCCAGGTCGCCGCCGAGCGCGACCTCGGCCAGCCGCTGAAAGGCCTGACGATCGGCACCTCCTACGAATGCCGGGGCCAGAACCACGATCCCGACGCCAAGCTCAGCGAGCACAGCTTCGCCAACGGCGTCGACGTGATGGGCTTCACCTTCGCCAGCCGCCCGGCCCTCTCGGTGCTGGCCGCCCCCGAGGGGACGCCGGAGGCGACCTTCCTCGCCGCGGTGCGCAGCCGGGCCTGCGATTTCTTCCGCACGGTCCTCGGCCCGGGCTCCGACGCGGCCCATGCCAACCATCTCCACCTCGACGAGCGGCAGCGGAATGCCGGGCATCGCCTGTGTCAGTGAGGGGCGGAACGCGGACTGGCCCAGCGCGCTTACTCCTGCGCCATCAGGCGGATAGCGCGGGAGTTCTTCGGTGATCAGGTATCCTTCGACACGACTCGGTGGCCTTGCCGGCCTCGCCCTGGTCGCCCTGGCGGGTGGCGCGCAGGCCGCGACGAAGGACAAGGCACCGGCGCCGGTCCTGACGCGCGAGGCGGTGGAATCCGCGGCCCTAGCGCCCCCCGGCGACACCGCGGCGGACGATTCCAAGGAATCTTCGAAGGACGGTGGGACGAAGAAAGGCGCCGAGACGAAATCCGGCAAGGCACAGTCGAAGGCCGAGGCGGCCAACCACCCGGAGCCGGCCCTGATCAAGGCGCAGATCCTGCTCGACCGGGCCCATTTCTCGCCCGGCGCCATCGACGGCCGCGACGGCGACAACCTTCGCGGCGCCCTGGCGGCCTTCGCCACCGCCAACGGCCTGAAGGCCGAGACCGAGATCGAGCCGGATCTCGCCGACAAGCTCCAGGCGACGAGCCGCGATCCGGTGCTGACCGAGTACACCGTCACGCAAGCCGATGCGGCCGGTCCCTTCGTGGAGAAGATGCCGCCGAAGATGGAGGATCAGGCCGATCTCGATGCGCTGGGCTACACCAGCCCGCGCGAGATGCTGGCCGAGCGCTTCCACATGTCCCCCGACCTCCTCACCGCGCTCAACCCCGAGGCCGATGTCGCTAAGGCCGGTACGGTGATCCTGGTCGCCGCGGTCAAGCCGCTGGAGACCGGCAAGGCGACGGCGGAGGAGAAGGCGGCGAAGAAGCAGGCCAAGGAGGCGGCCAAGGACGCCAGCAAGGACACGGCGAAGAAGGAAGCCCCGCGCGACGACGAGAAGGGCTCGCAGGCCAAGGGCCCGGATGCGAAGGTGGCCGATGCCGAGGACCCGGCGGCGAAGGACGTGACCCGCATCGAGGTCGACAAGGAGAGCCGCAACGTGCGGGCCTTCGACAAGGCGGGCAAGCTCGTCGCGTTCTATCCCGCCTCGATCGGCAGCGAGGAGAAGCCGGCGCCCTCCGGCGAGGCGAAGGTCGAGGGCGTCGCCTATGCGCCGACCTATACCTACAATCCGAAATACGACTTCGCCGGGGTCAAGGCGAAGACCAAGTTCACGATCGCGCCCGGGCCGAACAACCCGGTGGGGGTGGTCTGGATTGACCTGTCGATCCCGTCCTACGGCATCCACGGCACGCCGGAGCCCGAGAAGGTCGGCAAGACCGAGTCCCACGGCTGCATCCGCCTGACGAACTGGGATGTCCGCGATCTGGCCAACCGCGTCAGCCGCGGCGCGCAGGTGGTGTTCAAGGACGAGTAGATGTTAGGTCCCAGCGTCTGGTGGATGGGGTTTGACGTCGAGCGGCCTGGCCCGCCAGACCAGACCTTCCAGTGGCCTCGTGGGGGGAGGCCCCGCAGGGTCTTCAGGGGGTGTTGCGAAGGTGTCGGCGCTGACGAAGTCGGCCGGATGGGCACGGAGTAGCGGGTGGCTGTCGTAGTGGCCGCGCTTAACCGTCGTGTCCTTGATCGTGCGGTTCATTCGCTCGACTGACCCATTCGTCCAGGGGTGACGCGGCTTGGTCGGGCGATGGGTGATATCGTTGCGGGCGCAGGCACGCTCGAAGCTGTGGGCATGGCCGGGCATCACTGACGTCGGGATGACGCGCGGACATCGCCCGGTGCGGCGCCCCGGCGTGACGACGGAGGGCCTGCGCGCGAAGCGACGTCCTCCTCCGGGGCGACCCTCCAGTGCGGAGCTCGCCGGGAGGGACCGATGCACCCTGCCGGAAAGCTCCACCGCATCGATGGAGGTCCTGCGAGCGTTGCTTCGCCCCAACGACCGTCGAAGGTCGTCAGTCAAGAGCGGAAATCAGACGCCGATGTCGAGCCCGTCGCTCTCCGGAGTCTGATTTTTCAGCGAAATCTTCTGCAACATCTCTTTCATCGAGAGCGTGTGGTCATTCAGGTCCGCGATCCTGCGGGCGATCAAGGCCAACAGCTGGATCGTTTTTCCTTGTCGGGGATCTCCAGGCTGTCTTCAAGATTTGCGACAGTATCCATGGTACGTTGACAATCTTGAAAATCCGAAGACACGATATCGACTTGCGACATATTTGACTTCAACACGGGGTAGCACCCCTTTTCTCATCAGGCGCCTCGCATCGTCATCAGAGATCGATATCCCACCGGAACACGTTTGTCAGATCGGGGGATGAATGGTGATTTTCGTCCTTCGAACCGTCGATCGCCCTTGCCCATCCGGCTGGCGACCGTCCGAGGCCGTACACTGCGTTCAGGCCGGACTTTTCCCTGGAACGACAAGAGCGGGCGGGTCGTTGCCCCTGTAAGCTCTCAACCGGGAACCATCATGATCAGAACCGTTGCCCTCGCCCTCGGCGTCTCCTTCGTCAGCCTGTCGGCCCTGGCGCAGCCCGCAACCGCACCGGGCACCGTTCCCGGCCAGACGGGCGGAGCCGTGGTCCAAAGCCAGCCGAACACGACGGGCAACGATCCGAGCGTGTCCGTGTCACGCGGCGCCACGGGCGCGGAGACCGCGACGACGGATTCCGCGGCCGGCGGAAATGCGAACAAGCCCGAGCAGGCCGTGCCCAACGGCAGCGGTGGCGGCAGCAGCCGCTGATCCCTTGTCCCGACGCGTGATCCTCGGAACTCGCCCGGCTTCGCCGCGGCGGGTTCCGTTTGTCTGACGCCGCGCACGGTCGGGTTCGGCGGGCGGGGTTTCCGCAGAGCCCCGCCCACGGTCGTCTGTTCGACGCGTGAGCGGAGAAGACCTCGGAGCCTCAGGCGTGCAGCAGGCCGTCCGTCGGCACATGCACCGTGAAGGCTTTGCCCTCGTCGACCCAGCCCGGCCCCTGGAGGCCCTGCTTGAGGCTCGCGGCTTCCTCGGCATTGCCGGCGAAGTGATGCTGACCCGTCTGCGTGTTGTAGAAGCGCTCTAGGGTCACGTGGCCGGCGCCGTCGGCGGCATTGTAGGCCTCGAACGCGACGCCCTCGAACGTGTAGCTGGCGATGTTCGCGATGATGCTGTCGCGCTCGTTCACGCTCTCCGTATAGAAATGGTTGCCGCTCTTCGTGTCGAAGAACCGGAACACGTCGTGGGTGTCGGCGCTCTCGTCCGGGGTCGACCAGGGCGAACCCTCGAAGTTGAAGTACGGGATCGTCGCCTGGATCTGCGCCTTCTCGATCGCGCTGGTCGTGTAGAAGTGGTCGCCCGTCTTGGTGTCGAAGAAGCGGAAGACGGGGTCGGGCTGGTTCGCCGCCGTGCCGGAACTGCGGATCACCGGATCGACGGCGGCCGAACCGGCGCTGCGCGCCGCGTAGACGGAGACGTCGTGCTCCGCGCCGTACCGGAGGAAGGTATCGACGAACTTCCCCGAATCTAGGAATTGCGACGGCGTCAGCGTCGTCTCCGTCCCATCGGTACCGGGAAGGTAATCGATCGTGCCGCGGTTGACGTAGTTGCTGGTCAGGCTCGGGATCGAGGCCGCGATATCCTGGGGCGTGACCCCGTCGCCGATGGCCGTGGACAAGGCCAAGGGCACCGTCCCGGCATAGATCGGGTCGGCGCTGGCGGTCTGGCCGATCTGAGCCCGGTAAGCTCCCAGATAGGGCACCGGATCGTCCGCGATCTCGTAATTGACGATGCGGTCGTCGGGCGTGGCGGAGATCAGGGCTCCTGGCGAGCCGAAGGTGGCGGCCTGGTAGAGGACGTCGCCGGTGTCGGGGTGATTGGCCATGAAGACCTGCGTCAGCGCGCCACCGAGGCTATGGCCGGTGACGACCACGGTGGCGTCGTGCTGCGCGGCGTAGGTGTCGACGGCCGAGACCAGCGGGGCGAGCTTGTCGTAGTCGGCGTTGATGTTGCGCAGGTTGTTCAGCCAGTCCTGCCGGTCGTCGCTGCCGCGAAAGCTCAGGACCACGACGGACTGGTTGCCGAAGCTACCCGTGACGGCGGCGGCGTAGGCGTTCTGATTGGCGAAGGTGCCGTTCGTCAGCCCGCTGGCCGAGAGGGGCGCGAAGCCTGCGGGAAGTCCGGCGAGGGTGTTGGAGTAGGTTGATGCGGCGATCGTCGCCAGCGTCGCCGCTATCGTTCCCATCGAGCGTCTGTCCTTTCGATACGGCGGCACAGGCGGCGCCGCCTGGGCGCTGCCTGCCTGCCTTGCGCGACGGTAACGCAAGCTCGGCCGAAACCGATCCGGGCTGCTGGACCTACGGGCGCGGTCGGCAACGCGCTCGCCGGCCTGACGCCGCGCCGCGCGGGCCGGGCGATGTCAATCGGCGCCGGCGCGCGCGGGCCGGCATGGCGCGAAGAAGACGATGCCGTCCGGTTCGCGGCGTTCGGTCTTCCAGATCAGATGGCCGGGGACCTCCGCGGTCGGGCAGTAGCCCATCTCCGATCCCACCGAAACGTAAGCGCCGCGTTCGGAACCGACCGGAAGGTAGGTCGAGAGGGCGATTAGGTCGTAGCCGCCCGCCAGGGCCCTGCGGAAGGAGCCGAGGTCCGCGTCCGGCGCGACGGGCTGCTGCTGGCGCCAGACATAGAAGGCCGGGTTCGACGCGCCGCCATCGTAGTTCGCGAACACGTTGCGGTCGAACCAGGGCTGGAGGGAGAAGGTCTTGAAACCCACCGCCGCGACCCGCGCCTCCGGATCGTGCGCCCGCGCCGCCCGCACGATCGCGGCGGCCTGCGGGCCCGACGCGTAGGGCTCCCGCACCTCCCGGAACCAGGCGCTCGCGGTCTCGGCATCCTGGAACAGCACGACGACGCCGACGCTCGCCAGGACGAGCCCGCGCAGTCCGCGGCCGCAGGCGCCGAGACCCAGCCAGCTGATCCAGAGGCAGAAGATCCAGACGAGGAACAGGATGCCCGAGTGCCAGACATTGGCCGGCTTCAGCGCCGAGAAGACCATGAGGCAGAGGATGAGCGAGGCCGAAAGGCCGAGGGTCCCAGCCCGGCGGAACAGGAGCAGCGAGGGGATCAGCAGCGCGAACGACACCAGCGTCGCGACCAGAACGGGCTCGTCGAGCGGCACGCGGTCGACGAGGGCCTCCCGGAGCAGCCGGATCGCGCGGGTGAGACTGACCTCCGTCGCCGCGCCGAAGGCCAGGTCCGGAGCCGGCCAGGCCTGCAGCACGGCGGCCAGGGCGAGAATGGAGGCCAGGGCCATGCTGCCGAGGAAGGCTGTTCGCGTCCAGGCGCCGGTCCGCCAGGCCTGGAGCGTCGCCTCGGCACCCAGCGTTCCGGCCACCAGGAAGCTGTGCGCATTGGCGTTGGCGAGGAGGCCGAGGACCAGTGCGTAGGGCAGCGGCCGGGTGATCCGGCCCGGAAACAGGATGGCGGCCAGCGGGATCAGCAGGAGATCGAGCGCGTAGCTGCGGGCGACGATCGCGTATTGGTAGGCGAAGAAGTACGAGCCGATCAGGCCGATCCGGAGCCAGATCGGGAACGGCGCGGCGCGCAGGACGAGGAACGCGCCCGAGACCGCGAGCGCGGAACTGAGGAGCCAGAGACCCGAGAACGGGTAGCCGGCCTGCACGGCCAGCCACAACAGCGCGTGCCAGAGGCCGGGCGACCCCTCGTAGTGCAGGCGCTCGAGGAGAAGGTCCGGCAGCGTGCTGTCGCGGGCGAGCAGCCAGGCCTGCGCCTCGTCGAACCACGCCTCGTGGTGCGCGCCGACCGCGATCAGGGCCGCGGCGAACAGAGCCGCGCCGAGGGCCGCCAGGACCGTCGCCCGCGATCGGGACGGCGCGGCCAGGCTCGGCGATGCGAGCGACCCCATCCCGGCCTCGGCGGGCCTCAGGAGACCCATTTCAGGAGGCGGATCGCGCCCATGTCGGCCGGGCGGCTATGGGCGGACACGCCGTGGCGGCCGACGATCTCGGCGCGGTTGGCCTCGTAGTAGCGGTAGGCGCAGAGAAGCATCTCGCGGTTCGTCAGCGTCGGCTGCCAGCCCAGTTCGGCCTTGATCCGCGTCGTGTCGAAGACGAAGTCCGAGGCGATCATCCGGGCGTGGTACGGCCCGAGGGGCGACACCCGCAGGGCATGCGCGACGCGCATCGCCAGGACCGTGGGCGCCTTGGGCAGGCTGCCGATCCGCGACGGACTGCCGGCCTGCGCGATGACGTGGGCGTAGCTGTCGCGCATCGTGCCGACATCGTCCGAGCCGATGCCGAAGGTCCCGAGCGCTCGCCGCTGCCAGGCCAGGAGCATCGCGGCGATCAGGTCCCGGGCGGCGATGAACTGGTAGCGGTTCGAGCCGTCGCCGACGACCCAGACGCGCCGCCCATCGGCGATGAACTCGAACAGGATCGCCAGGAGGCCGAGCCGCCCAGCGTCCAGGATAGTGGGCGAGCGAAGCACCGTCGTGGTGAAATCATCCGCATGCGCCGCGAGGATCTTCTCGCCCTCCCACTTGCTCGCGCCGTAGATCTCGCAGGGCTCCGGTGGGTCGTCCTCGCGGACCGGGCGGCTGAAGCCCCGCCCCCATAGGCAGTTGCTCGACACGTAGACCAGGTGGCGGATGCCGGCCGAGGCGACGGCCGCCGCGAGCGTCCGTGTGCCCTCGACGTTGGCCGACCACAATTCGCGCGCCGGAATCGAGCCGTGCGCGAGGAGCGCCGCACAATGGAATACGCCATCGTGCTCACGGCCCTGCAACGCCTGGTCGAGCAGCGGGCGATCGCGGATGTCGCCGACGATGGTGGTCAGGTTCGGATGAGTCGTCCGGCATTCGAGCCGGTCGATACTGGTCACCGTATGCCCGTCTTCGAGCAGGCGCGCGAGCAGCAGCGAGCCGAGGAAGCCTGAGCCGCCGGTAACGAGAAGACGAGCCACGCAATCCCCTTCAGGCCGGCGTCGAACCTGTGACCGGCACCGAAGCTTGCGGCCATTTGGTTACCATTGCGTGGCGCCGCGTCGCGCGGGGCGGTGGCCGGCCTCGGCGGGGTGACGGGCCCGCTACGGGCCGGGCATACGCCGGATCTGACCGATGTTCTGGGGCGAGAGGTCCGCGTAGAGGCTGCGGCCCGTACCGCGTGGTGTTCGCGTCGACGCCGATAGGGCCTGGCGCCGCAGGGCGCTGCCCTCGGAGCGCGTCAGATAAAGCCCTTTCCGCTTGATGAAATCGTCCCCGACCGTCTTCCGGTACGAGACCGTATCGCCGCAGCCGTTGCAGATCGACACCAGCCAGGACTGCCACAACCCGTTCGTCCTTTCCTCCACCGACGTGGCTCGCTCGCGCTGGGCGGAAGCCAACCGGAGGGTGTCGATATCCTTGGCCGGCTTCGGCCGGGGTGCGGAACGCAGTTCATTCAGCAGGAGATCGTTCCGCCCCTGCCCCAGACGGGCCGGAGGCGTCTCCTGGGCCGAGACCGGCGCCGTCAGACCCGTCAGGATGACGGCACAGATCCAGATCCGCATGACGACCTCCCTCCGGAGGTCAATCGCTCACGACGCTCGTTGTTTCTGCATTGCCGATAATGAAAACGACTTAGTCCTGTGCGTTGGACTTCGGTATCCGAGTGTTTTCTGGCGTCAGGATCGCACATCTGCGAAAGACCGGTGGCGGTTACATAGTCGCACGCTTCTGTTCGTGTCGATCGTCGTGCGGCGCCTCGCGATCGATTTCGCGCAGGCGTCGGTGCACGTCGACGCTTTTCGCTGCGGTCTCGTTAGGTTGGGCGGCACGGTTCGCAGGCGGGCTCGGTGCTTTCGCAGAGTGCTCGGCCGGCTGGCGACGATCATCGGTCGATGAGGTGGTGAGCGCGCTGGGACTCGAACCCAGGACCTACAGATTAAAAGTCCGTTGCTCTACCAACTGAGCTACGCGCTCGTGTGCGACGGGGCGTTGCGGCACCGGGGGCCGCGCCGTGTCGAACAGCGTGGCTCGCAATAGGGGGTCGGCGGTATGGGGTCAACCGGCTTCGCGGCCGTCCCCGGGGGATGACGGCTCAGGCGGCGGCGCGCTCGGCCTCGGCCCGGGCCCAGGCCGCGCGGGTCTCGTCGCAGAAATCGGCGAGGCGCCCCTGCGCGATGGCGGCGCGCAGGCCGGCCATCAGGTCCTGGTAGTAGGACAAGTTGTTCCAGGTCAGCAGCATCATGCCCAGGATCTCGTTGCTGCGCACGAGGTGGTGGAGATAGGCCCGGGAATAGTCGCGGGCCGCCGGGCAGGCCGAGGCCTCGTTGAGGGGGCGGGTGTCCTCGGCATGGCGGGCGTTGCGCAGGTTGATCCGGCCGTGCCGGGTGTAGGCCAGGCCGTGGCGGCCGGCGCGGGTCGGCATCACGCAGTCGAACATGTCGATGCCGCGGGCCACCGAGCGCATCAGGTCGTCCGGCGTGCCGACGCCCATGAGGTAGCGCGGCTTGCCCGCGGGCAGGTGCGGCTCCACGGTCTCGATCATCGCCAGCATCACATCCTGGGGCTCGCCCACCGCGAGGCCGCCGATGGCGTAGCCCTTGAGGTCGAGATCGACGAGGGCGCGGGCGCTCTCCACCCGCAGGGCCGGCACGTCGCCGCCCTGGACGATGCCGAACATCGCCTTGCCGGCCTGGCTGCCGAAGGCCACCCGGCAGCGCTCGGCCCAGCGCAGGGACAGGTGCATCGCCTTCTCGATGGCGGCGTGGTCGGCCGGCAGGCGGACGCATTCGTCGAGCTGCATCTGGATGTCGGACCCGAGCAGGCCCTGGATCTCGATGGAGCGCTCCGGGCTCATGTGGTGGGTCGAGCCGTCGACGTGGGAGCGGAAGGTGACGCCCTGCTCGTCGAGCTTGCGCAGGGCCGAGAGCGACATGACCTGGAAGCCGCCGGAATCGGTGAGGATCGGGTGTGGCCAGTTCATGAAGTGGTGTAGGCCGCCGAGCCGCGCCATGCGCTCGGGCCCCGGGCGCAGCATCAGGTGGTAGGTGTTGCCCAGGACCACGTCGGCGCCGAGGTCCCGAACCTGGCCGGGATACATCGCCTTGACGGTGGCGGCGGTGCCCACCGGCATGAAGGCCGGCGTCCGGATGGTGCCGCGCGGCATCGTGATCGCGCCGGTGCGCGCCGCCCCATCGGTGGCGTCGATGCGGAAGGTGAAATCGGTGGGCAGGCAGGAGGCGTCGGGAGCGGGTTCGGACATGGCCGCCGTCTTAGAGCCTGCACCGGTTTCGAGGCAAACCCGGCGTCGCGCCTCAGGTTTGCGCCGGAAACAGCAGGCTCGAATCGCCGTAGGAGTAGAAGCGGTAGCCCGTCGCGATGGCGTGCGCATAGGCCGCCCGCATGGTCTCCAGGCCCGAGAAGGCCGAGACCAGCATGAACAGGGTCGAGCGCGGCAGGTGGAAGTTGGTCATCAGCGCGTCCACCGCGCGGATGCGGGTGCCGGGAGTAATGAAGATCTCGGTCTGGCCGGCGAAGGCGCGGAGGCGTCCATCGGCGTCGGCCGCGCTTTCGAGGAGGCGCAGCGCCGTGGTGCCGACGGCGACGATGCGCCCGCCCCGCGCCCGCACGGCGTTGAGAGCCTCGGCGGTGTCGGCGTCGAGACGACCGATCTCGGCATGCATGCGGTGATCGGCGGTGTCGTCGGCCTTGACCGGCAGGAAGGTGCCGGCGCCGACGTGGAGCGTCACGGTGTGACGGGCGATGCCGGCGGCGTCGAGGTCGGCCAGCATCGCCTCGGAGAAGTGCAGGCCGGCGGTGGGGGCCGCCACCGCCCCGGGCTCGCGGGCATAGACGGTCTGGTAGTCGGTGGCGTCCTGCGCGTCGGTGGGGCGCTTGCCGGCGATGTAGGGCGGCAGCGGCAGGTCGCCGATGGCCGCGATGGCCTCGTCGAGGGCGGGCCCGGAGAGATCGAAGCGCAGGGTGATCTCGCCGCCCTCCCCCTTCGCCGCGATGGTGGCGTCGAGGCCGCCGAGGGCACAGGGCTCGCTGGTGCCGCGCTGGCCGAAGCTGACCCGGTCGCCGACGGCGAGGCGCTTGCCCGGCCGGGCGAAGGCGCGCCAGCTGTCCGCCGCCTCGCGCAGGTGCAGCATCGCTTCCATCCGAAGGCCCGGCGAGCCCGGACGGTGGCGCAGGCCGGTGAGGCGCGCCGGGATCACCCGGGTGTCGTTGAAGACCAGGGCGTCGCCCCGGCGCAGGAGGTGCGCGAGGTCGCGCACCCGACGGTCCTCCAGGCCCGCGCCCGGACGGACCACGAGGAGGCGCCCGGCGTCGCGGGGCACCGGCGGACGCAGGGCGATGCTGGCTTCGGGCAGCTCGAAATCGAAGAGATCGACGCGCATGCCGCGCCAACTGCATGGTTTGCGGGCGCGGATCAATGGGCCGGAACTTGAGACGGGCCGGCCGGTTCCGACTTCCTGGCAGGCGACCGCCGAGGCCGCCTCGGTTTTCAGACATCAGGCTGCCTTCGATGGTCCGCTCCATCCAAGAATCGTTGCAGGCGGTCGCGGGCGGCGCGCGGGCATGGTGGGAGAAGATGGCATGAGCGATGGGATTACCCGGCTGGTACGGCCGGGCCGCGTCACCCTGGACGGGCAACTGGTGTCGTACTGGGAGCGGGAGGCGCAGCGTCTCGACGCCCTCGCCGACGCGGCGCGCTGGAACTGGAGCGCCCGGAGCCTGCGGCGCAAGGCGGAGCGCGCGCGGGCCGAAGGCGCACGCTTCGCCGCCCGCGAGGCGGCACGCCGATCCCCCAGCCCGGACGCGCACGCCGCGCCGGAGGTGCCGGAAGACTCCGGCCCGGCATAGCCCCGGCTCAATCGTTCAGCGACGGGTTCAACCTTTGCCGTGGCCTTGGCGCGGGGACGGGCGCTATGGCACCGCCACCGGGCGGCACCGCTCCGTCCGGCGCGAGACCGGACGTCGTGATGGACCGTACCCAGAAAGCCGCCCTCCTGAGCGCCGGCCTCGGCGCCCTGGTGATGGGGCTCAAGTTCGCCGCCTACTGGGTCACCGGAAGCCTCGCGCTGTACTCCGATGCCCTCGAGAGCATCATCAACGTGGTGGCGGCGATGTTCGCCCTCGTCGCCCTGCGGGTGGCTTCGCGCCCGGCCGACGACGACCACCCCTACGGCCACCACAAGGCCGAGTACTTCTCGGCGGTGATCGAAGGCGCGCTGATCATCGTGGCGGCCATCCTGATCCTGCGGGAATCCTTTCACGGGCTGCTCGACCCCAAGCCCCTCGACGCGCCGGTGACCGGTCTCGTCGTCAACCTCGTCGCCACCGCGATCAACGGCGCCTGGGCCATGATCCTGCTCCGGCGGGGCCGGGAATGGCGGTCCCCCGCCCTGGTGGCGGATGCCCGCCACGTCATGGCGGACGTCGTCACCTCCGGCGGCGTCCTCCTCGGCGTCGCCCTGGTGGCGGTGACGGGCTACGCGATCCTCGACCCGCTCATCGCCGGGCTCGTCGCCCTGAACATCCTGTGGTCCGGCTGGGGCATGATCCGCGACTCGGTCAGCGGCCTGATGGACAAGGCGGCCCCCAGCGAGATGGTGGCGCAGATCCGCGAACTGATCTCGCTCCACAGCATCGGTGCCCTGGAGGCGCACGACGTCCGCACCCGCCACGCGGGCCAGGCCACCTTCATCGACTTCCACCTGGTGGTGCCCGGCACGATGACGGTGCAGGATTCGCACGCGATCTGCGACCGGCTGGAGGACGCGATCGAGAACGCCATCGAGGGTTCGGTGGTGGTCATCCACGTCGAGCCTGGCGAGCACGCCAAGGGCCGCGGCGTGCCGGTGATCTAGTCCACCGACGCCGTCGCGCCGAAGATCGCCTCAAAGGCGGCGCGCAGCTGCATGTCCACCTCCGGCATCGACACGAGGTGCCCGAGATCGACGAGGCTGGTGACGCCGTGACCGGCGATGCCGCAGGGCACGATTCCGGAGAAGTGCGACAGCTCGGGCTCCACGTTGAGGCTGATGCCGTGGAAGCTCACCCAGCGCCGGACCCGGATGCCGATGGCGGCGATCTTGTCCTCGACGCCCTCCCCCCGCTCCGGCCGACGGACCCAGACGCCGACCCGGTCCTCCCGGCGCTCGCCGCGCACGTTGAAGGCCTCCAGGGTGGCGATGATCCAGGCTTCCAGGGCGGCCACGTAGGCGCGCAGGTCCCGGCGCCGCCGGTCGAGATCGAGCATCACGTAGGCCACGCGCTGGCCGGGCCCGTGATAGGTATACTGCCCGCCCCGCCCCGTCCGGTGCACGGGGAAGCGCTCCGGCTCCACGAGGTCGGCCTCCTGCGCCGAGGTGCCGGCGGTGTAGAGCGGCGGGTGTTCCAGGAGCCAGACGAGCTCCGGTGCCCGGCCAGCCGCGATGGCCTCGGCCCGTTCCTCCATGGCGGCCACGGCCTCCGCGTAGGGAACGAGCGCGTCGCTGATCCGCCACGCCACGGGGGCCGAGCCGGGCCCGGCCCGAAAGTCCCCCGCTGGGAGCGCCAACCGGGCGGCGGTTATGGTTTCGTTTACCAAGACTTCACCATCGCGCGTGGAAGGTGGACGGGAGGGCGGGCGCCGCGTCGCGCGTCGCCCCGGAACGAAGGACGGGTCGCGTGGCGGTTCTCGAAGACCTGAAGGTCGATCTTAAGGTGGTGCTCGGACGCAGTCACATGCCGCTGCACATGCTGCTGCGCATGGGCCGGGGCGCCGTGATCGAACTCGAAGCCACCGAATCCGATATGGTCGAGATTCTCGCCAACGACCACCCGATCGCGCGCGGGCAGATCGTGGTGACCGGCAACCGCATCTCCGTGGAGATCACCGAGCTGATCCGGAAGGCCGAGGTCGTGCGCCTCACCGGCGTCACCATCGGCGAGGGCGCGGTCCCGGTCCTCGAAGGCGGCGTCGATTTTCTCTGATCCCACCCTCGCGGCGCTTGTCGGACGGAAATCCCTCTGTTATTGGCTGCGCCGCGCCCCGAGAGATCGGCCGCCGCAGCCGAGTGAGACAGGATCTCCGGGCCGGGTGACCGACGCGAACGGTGTGTTGACGATGCGGCCATGGCGGAATTGGTAGACGCGCTAGCTTGAGGTGCTAGTCCTGCAAGGGGTGGAGGTTCGAGTCCTCTTGGCCGCACCAACTCAACGGAGTTGGTGTTCCCCTCCGGAACGACGAGGCCGCTACCAGGCCTCCTGATCTCTCCCAATATTCAGATCTGCATCGAAGATCGAGGCGTGATCGCTGTCCGACCGGTTCGGTGCGTTACAGCGGCCCGTCCTCAGGCCGGCACCGGCACGCGGAGCGGTTCATAGGTCGCGCGGTAGCTGCGCGGACCGACGATGGGCAGCAGCAGGTTCCTCGCCCAGTCCGGCATGTTGGCCGTGCGCGACAGGCGGTCGGTCATCGCCTGGACATGGGTGACGCGCGGGCGGCGCAGCGCCTCCCAGGCCGGGCCGAGAGTATCCCAGTCCATTCCCTCGCCGAGAAGGCCGGCCAGCACCAGGGCATCCTCGAGGGCCAGCGCCGCGCCCTGGGCCCAGACCGGCGCGGTGGCGTGGGCGGCATCGCCCGCCAGGAGCACGCGGCCCTCGCTCCAGCGCGGGATACGGACCTCTTCGAGCGGCGAATGATGGATCGCCTCCGAATCCGGCAGGACCCTGTCGAGGGTGTCGCGGACGGCCTGCGGAAACCGGTCGAAGACCCCGCGCAGGGCCGCGAGATCGCGGCCGGCGGCCCCCGCCCCGCTCACCGAGACCCAGCCGTAGACCTCGCCGCGGTCGACCGGGATCAGCAGGAACAGGCCGCCGGCACCGGCCCAGAGCGTCCAGGCCTCGATGCCCGGGTTCGGCGCCATGAAGCGCCAGCTCGCCTCGGCTAGAACCGCGGATCGCGGCGCCAACGCCCCGAACACGGATCGCCGGACCGCCGAGTTCACCCCGTCGGCGCCGACCAGCAGGGTTCCGGTCTCGGTCGATCCATCGGACAGCTCCACCGTGACGCCCTCGGCCGCCTGGCGGACGGACGCGATCTCGGAGCCTCGCCGCAGAGCGTCCGTGGGGAGGCCATCGGCCAGCAGGCCCAGGAGGTCGCTGCGGCGCAGGCAGTGCGGGCGCAGGGCCTCGCCCCAGAACGCATCCTCGTCGACGGAGAAGATCAGGCGGTCGCGCTCGGTCCGGTAGTCCCGCCGCCGCACGGGCGCGCCGTAGCGGCGCAGGCCCTCCGCGAGCCCGAGTTGCGCCAGGGCCCGGACGGCATTGCCGGGCAGGTTGATGGCGAGGCCGGCATCGCGCGCGTCGGTCCGTCGCTCCAGGGTCAGGGAGGGAACGCCCCGCCGCTGCAGCGCCCGGGCCATCGCCAGCCCCGCGATGCCGCCGCCGGCGACGAGCACCCGACCGTTCCGTTCGTCCCGCATGAAACCTCCCGAAACGGTTGCCGTCGGTCCCCGACCGGGCCGCGCCCCGGGTGTCGACGCAAACGGGACCGTCATGCGAACGCAGTCGCAATGTTGCTGAGACCAGGGAACCGGATGGCGCGCCGAGCCTTCCATGATCGGATCCCGACTGCGGCGGCCCGGCACTTGCTTCAGCAGCGGCAGTGTCGAGACCGGCGCCCTCCGCATGCGTTTCTCGCCGGCATGGTAAACAAAGTTGGTTCCATCCGGGGGAAATCTACGTAGACTCTACGTAGATGCTCGTCGAGCGAAGAGGGACTCGGAATGCGGTTGATCGATGATGTCGATGCGACGGGCCGACGCCGGCTCCTGAGGAATGCCTATATCTGGTACCGCTTCACCATCCTGGCGGCACGCGAGATCCTGACGCGCCGCGACACGGAACACGATCGCCCCCTCTCCCAGCCGCGTCGACTGTCCTGGTCGAGCGGCTCCAAATCCTAGAACCAGGGTCGGACACGGAGTCCTGATCGTCCGGTGCTGACGATCGGAGACCGACGATGGGACCGCCGGACCGGCAGGCGGGGCCGGGATCGCCGCCTCAGCCCTCCAGGCGCTCGTCGCCGAGGAACTCGATCCCGAAGCCCGACAGGCCTACATAGGCGCGCGACGAGGTCGCGAGGTTGCGGATCGAGGAGATTCCGAGATCGCGCAGGATCTGTGCTCCGAGCCCGACCTCGCGCCACTGGGCTACGCGCTGGGCCTCCGAGCCCTCCTCGGCGAAGGGCTTGAGGGGCACGCCGGCGGTGCCGTCGCGCAGGTAGACCAGGACGCCGCGGCCCTCCTCGGCGAAGCGGCGCATCACCGCCTCGATCTGGCGCCCACCCTCGATCACGTCCGCCACCACGTTGGAGCGGTGCAGCCGCACCAGCACGTCCTTGCCGTCGCCGATGCGCCCGTGGACGAAGGCGAATTGCTGCACGGTCTCGAACGGCGTGGTGTAGGCGTAGCCCGTCATCTCGCCGAACTCGGTCTTCACCGGGAAGGTGCCGACCCGTTCCACCAGTGTCTCGCGGGCCTGGCGGTAGGCGATGAGATCGGCAACCGAGACGCGCTGGAGATTGTGCTGCTCGGCGAAGGCGGTGATCTGCGGCCCCTTCATCACCGTGCCGTCGTCATTGGCGAGTTCGCAGATCACGCCCACCGGAGGCAGGCCCGCGAGCTTGCACAGGTCCACGGCCGCCTCGGTGTGGCCCGAGCGCATGAGCACGCCGCCGTCCTTGGCGATGAGCGGGAAGACGTGGCCCGGGCGGACGAAATCGTCCTCGCCCATGTTGCCGTTGGCCAGGGCCCGCACCGTGTTGCAGCGCTGCTCGGCGGAGATGCCGGTGGTGAGGCCGTGCTTGACGTCGACCGTCACCGTGAAGGCGGTGCCCAGGGGCGCATCGTTCGAGGCCACCATCGGGTCGAGGCGCAGGCGGCGTGCCTCGGCGCGGGTCAGGGGCGCGCAGACGATGCCGCAGGTGTTGCGGATGATGAAGGCCATCTTCTCCGGCGTGCAGAGCGAGGCGGCGACGACGAGGTCGCCCTCGTTCTCACGATCGTCGTCATCGGTGACGACGACGATCTCGCCTCGGGCATAGGCCTCGATGGCCTGCGTGATGTGGGTATGGGGCACGGGCTGTCTCTTGGCGTTTCGCGGACACTTGGCGTTTCGCGGACATTTGGCGTTCGCGGATCGAGCGGCGGAGGGCGCAGTCGGGTTCAGTCCCGCGCGCCGACCTGTCCCCGATGGCGCAGATAGTGATCGGCGAGGACGCACGCCATCATGGCCTCCGCTACCGGCACGGCGCGAATGCCGACGCAGGGATCGTGGCGGCCCTTCGTGACGAGGTCGACGTCGCGATTGTCCCGCGTCACGCTCATGCGCGGGGTGAGGATCGACGAGGTCGGCTTCACGGCGAAGCGGCAGACGATCGGCTGGCCGGTGGAGATGCCCCCGAGGACGCCCCCGGCATGGTTGGCGAGGAAGGTCGGGGCGCCGCCATTGCCCGAGCGCATCTCGTCGGCGTTCTCCTCGCCCCGGAGCGCAGCGGAGGCGAAGCCGTCGCCGATCTCGACGCCCTTGACGGCATTGATCGACATCATCGCGGCGGCGAGGTCCGCGTCGAGCTTGCCGTAGATCGGCGCGCCGAGGCCCGGGGGGACGCCCTCGGCTACGACCTCGATCACGGCGCCCACCGAGGAGCCGTCCTTACGGATGCCGTCGAGATAGTCCTCGTAGAAGCGTGCGGTCTCCGGGTCCGGGCAGAAGAACGGGTTGGCATTCACCGCCTCCCAGTCCCAGCGGGACCGGTCGACGGCGTGCGGCCCCATCTGCACCAGGGCGGCCCGGATGGTGACGCCGGCCGGCAGGACCTTGCGGGCGACCGCGCCGGCCGCCACCCGCGCGGCGGTCTCGCGGGCCGAGGAACGACCGCCGCCGCGATAGTCCCGGATGCCGTACTTGGCGTCGTAGGCGTAATCGGCGTGGCCCGGCCGGTAGCTGTCGCGGATCTCGGAATAATCCTTGGAACGCTGGTCGGTGTTCTCGATCTCCAGGGCGATCGGCGTACCAGTGGTCAATTGGACGCCGCCGGTGCGGTCGTCGGCGAAGACGCCGGAGAGGATGCGGACCTGATCGGGCTCGCGCCGCTGCGTGGTGAAGCGCGACTGGCCGGGCTTGCGCCGGTCGAGCTCCGCCTGGATATCCTCCGTCGAGAGGGCCAGCCCGGGCGGGCAGCCATCGACCACGCAGCCGAGGGCCACCCCGTGGCTCTCGCCGAAGGTGGTGACGCGAAACAGGTGTCCGAACGTATTGTGCGACATGGCGCCCCCGCTCTAGCGCGGGTTTGGCCCGAGGGCCAGCGCGCGGCCCGCGCCCGGCGCAGGTCGCCCCTGCAGCTGCGCACGGGCATATCGCCCCCTCCCCCTCGGCCGGCGGTATTCTGGTGGGCGGCCATGTCAGGCATGCGATTGTCAGGCGGGTATGTCGGAGACCGCCTGCGGCTCGGCCTCCGGGACGCCGTTGCGGGCATGCCGAAAGCGCGACAGCGCCGGATAGGTCTTCAGGCGGGCGCGCATGAGCGAGCCGAGCGGACGATGGGCCGCGAGCCCGTGCCCCGGACGGAAGGACAGGCAATCGTCGGCATAGGCCAGCCGGGCCGGGCTGTCGGCCGCCTGGGCCGGGATCACCAGGCGCGCGACCGTCCGGTAGGGGCTCGCCGATTCAGGCCATTCCTTCGAGGCGTCCTCCACGGGCATCGTCTCAAGGTCGGTGCAGAGCTGCGCCCGAATCTCGAACACCGCGCCGTCGCCTCGGAAAAACGCGGTTACTGCATGCCGGAAGACGTCGGGATCCCTGGACGCATCGAGGAGATCGCCGGCGAGCGCCGCTTGGGCCGGCGAGGCCGGGACCGCCGCGATCTTGGCGACGTGGTCGCCGAAGCGCAGGGCGGCCTGGCTGTAATAGGCCTCGGATAGGGGATGAACCGGCGCGTGCCCGAAAAAGTCGAGCAGCGCCGAATCCTTCCTCGTCATGCTCCGGACCACCGTGTTGGCGCCGCGCGCGAGGTGCGAGACCGCCGATTTCACGGCCTCCGGGGCCCGGGTGCCGCGTTCGAGCTGCTTCATGCTGCCGAGGAATCCGGCGGCATCCGGATTGGGAAAAACCGGACCGGTGGCGAGGACGAGATCCTGCGTCGTCCGGCCCTCGTGTCCGGGTAGCATCTCGCCGCTGACCCCGAACAGCTTGATCGCCATGCCGCGATGGGTCGAGACCGTGTCCGAGAGCCGCTCGCCCGGCCCCTGCGCAAAGCGGACCACTGCCGGGTAGGTGCCTCCTCGGGCGAAGAGCCCCTGGCGCAGGGGCTCCGGCAGATCGTCCGGGACAACGAATTCGCCGACGACGACACCGCTGACCTTGGCGTGCGACGCCCGGACGGCGTGATCGTAGCGCTTGGCCGTCACCTCGCTCTCGCGCGTCATCGAGGCGATGATTTCCTCGATCACCCGGTCCTCGTCGGGGGCGGGCGTCTCGATGCCGTCGTGATAGCGCAGATAGGTTTCGGGACCGGCCATGGCTTGCCTTTCGGGAAGGGTTTCCTCCCGTGAACCGGTCCGTCGGGCGCGGGTTCGGGCCGCGCGCGATCACATTCCAGATGCTCGGCGGGATACCTCGCGGCGCGACCCGCCGGGTCAATATCCCTCCCGGCGTGGCCGATCTGCTCAGGCGTCCGGGCGCGCCAGAACGCCGCCGGTCGTCGGCTCGCGCACGCCGGTCGTCGACGGGAAGGTGATCGGCAGGCCTTTCAGCGAACGCACCGCGAGATGCGCGAAGGCCTGCGCCTCGAGATAGGCCGAGGACCAGCCGATGGCATCCGCCGTCGTGATCTCGGCCCGCAGGTGGTAGTTCAGCAGGCGCACGAGCTCGCCGTTGCGGGCTCCGCCGCCGGCCACGATCCAGCGCGACGGGATCTCGGGGGCGTGATCGAGGGCGCGGGCCACCGCGCGGGCGGTGAAGGCGGTCAGCGTCGCGGCGCCGTCCTCCGTGGAGAGCTGGCCCGCGAGCTTGTGCGAGAACCAGTTGCGGTCGAGGGATTTCGGCGGGCGCCGGGCGAAGAACGGGTGGATCAGCAGCCAGGCCAGCAGCGGCTCGTCGGGGCGCCCGCGGGCGGCGGTGCGGCCGCCATCGTCGAGGGGGCGGCCGGTGCGCTCGCGCATCCAGTCGTCGATCAGCGCGTTGCCGGGGCCGGTGTCGAAGGCGATGACGTCGCCGTTCGAGGACAGGATGGTGGCGTTGGCGACGCCGCCGATGTTCAGGATGCCGAGCGCCCCCTCGAACCCGGAGGCGCGGGCGAGCGCCTGGTGGAACACCGGGACCAGGGGGGCGCCCTGCCCGCCCGCCACCACGTCGGCATGGCGCAGGTCCGAGACCACCGCGATGCCGAGGCGCCGGCTGAGCGCCGCGCCGTCGCCGATCTGCACGCTCATGCGCTGGTCCGGCCGGTGCACCACGGTCTGGCCGTGGAATCCGATCACGTCGATGTCGGCCGGCGTCAGGCCGTTATCGGCCAGGAAACTCTCCACCGCCTCGGCATGGGCGGCGGTGACGAAGGCCTCGGCCTCGGCGAGGCAGCCCGGCCGGTCCTCGCGGGCGCTGACCCCTTCCGAATCGATCAGGGCCTGGCGCAGCAGGGCCCGGTCCTCCTCGGTGTAGCCCCGATAGCCGGTGGGGCCGAGGGGTTCGAGGTAGCCGTTGTGGCTCTGGACCACGCGCACGGTCTCCCCGTCGGTCTCGATCAGGGCGACGTCGACGCCGTCGAGGGAGGTGCCGCTCATCAGCCCGATCGCGCGCATCATCGTCATGGTGCCCTCCGCGGGCCTCGATGCCCGTGCCATCCGTCCGCAGCCCTGCTAAGAGCCGCCCCAACAACCCGTGCGGTGCTATCACGCGGCCTTCGGCCCTGTCCCGCGCCGCGATCCACCAGACCGGAACCTCGCATGTCCCCCGACGCCTCCCAGGCCGCCCCCGCCAAGCCCGTCGACGCCTTCGTCCCACAATCCGATTTCCTGAAGGTGCTGACGGAGCGCGGCTATATCCACCAGGGTTCGGACCTCGCCGGCATCGACGCGGCCGCGCGCGAGGGCCGGCTGACGGCCTATGTCGGCTATGACTGCACCGCCGCCTCCCTGCATGTCGGCCATCTCCTCTCGATCATGATGCTGCATTGGCTCCAGGCCACCGGCGGCACGCCGATCACCCTGATGGGCGGCGGCACGACGCGGGTGGGCGACCCCTCGGGCCGCGACGAATCGCGCAAGATCCTCACCCTCGCGCAGATCGAGGAGAACAAGGCCGGCATCCAGAAGACCTTCTCGCGGTTCCTCAGCTTCGAGGCCGGCGGCAACGGCGCGACGATGATCGACAACGCCGAGTGGCTGACGAAGCTGAACTACATCGAGATGCTGCGCGACATCGGGCGCCATTTCTCGGTCAACCGCATGATGTCGATGGACAGCGTGCGGATGCGCCTGGAGCGCGACCAGGAACTCTCGTTCCTGGAGTTCAACTACATGATCCTCCAGTCCTACGACTTCGTGGAGCTGAACCGCCGCTACGGCTGCGTGCTGCAGATGGGCGGTTCGGACCAGTGGGGCAACATCGTCAACGGCATCGATCTCGGCCGCCGCATGGGCACGCCGCAGCTCTACGGCCTGACCTGCCCGCTGCTCACCACCGCCTCGGGCGCCAAGATGGGCAAGACCGCCGCCGGCGCGGTCTGGCTCGATGCCGGGATGCTCAGCCCGTACGATTACTGGCAGTTCTGGCGCAACAGCGAGGACGCCGATGTCGGCCGCTTCCTCAAGCTGTTCACGCTGCTGCCGATGGACGAGATCGCGCGCCTCGAAAACCTGACGGGCGCCGGGATCAACGAGGCCAAGAAGGTGCTGGCCACGGAGGCCACCGCCCTGATGCACGGCCGCGAGGCGGCGGAGGCCGCCGCCGAGACCGCCCGCAAGACCTTCGTCGAGGGCACCGTCGCCCAGGACCTGCCGAGCATCACCGTCTCGCCCGACCTGCTGGAAACGGGCCTGGGCGTGCTCTCGGCCTTCGGGCCGGACTACGCCAAGCTCCTGCCCTCCACCAGCGAGGGACGCCGCCAGATCAAGAGCGGGGGCCTGCGCGTCAACGACGTGCCGGTGACCGACGAGCGCGCGGTCCTGCGTACGGCCGACCTCACCGCGGACGGCGTGATCAAGCTCTCCTTCGGTCGCAAGAAGCACGTGCTCGTCCGCGCGGGTTGAAACGGGATTCGCGCCAAACCCGCTCTCGGCAGAGAAGCCCGGGAGATCTCCTGGGCCTGTCGGGACCCGCGGATGCGGGACGACGGACCCTCTGGCGCTCCTCCGCTTCGCCACCCGCTGGCCGGTGTTGTCGACCGGCGCCCCACCCAGCGGGCGCACCGCCTCGCCGAGCGGTCTCCGATCCGCTCGCGGATCGAGGCCGGGGTCAGGCTGTCGACCCGGGCCGGCGCGCATCGTCACCCGAACGACGGCACCCGGACCCATCGACAATACGTGTAGGTAATCCAGGGATCGGAGCGCATACTGATCCGTGGGTCAGGATGCTCTATGACAATTCAGGAACTCGTCCGTCGGCGTCGATCATCGGCAGCACAGGCGGCGGTCGTCGGTGCGACGCGGGCTTTGGAAATGGCACTTCCCCTCGTCCAGAACGACGAGACGCTCAATCGTCTGGGCCGGGCCCTGGCCGCCCTCATCGCGTTGGACAAGATCGCCGCGCGGGAGGACACCGTCGCAGTGGCCTGCTGATCGAAGGCCGCCCGCGACGGACCTTACCGAAGCACACGCGACGGACCGCCGGGGGGCGTGAGCCTGCCGAGGTCTCACAGGGGCTCGGCCATGATGCGGACGACGTCCCTGGGCCGCGCGCGTCGGTCCTCGACTTGATCGCCCCTGTTTGCCTCGGACCAGGCACGACGCCGTCCAGTTGGTCCGCAGGCCGGATCGAGAAGCACGGTGGCGGACCGAAAGTGCTCGGCCCAGGGACCGAGGCGCGGTGCGAGTTCGGATCTCCCTTCGCGATCAGTGCGGGGTCCAGGGTGCGCCGATGCAGGTCCCGATGATGAAGACGATCGCCGCTGCACAGACGGGCAGCGCGGGAGACGTCGTCCGAGGAAGCGTCTTCGCCTGACGGCCGGCCCGAGCCCAGACCATCCTGGCGCCGATCGCCAAAACGGCGGTCGCAACCGCCACGTCGAGCGCCGCTTCGAGGAGGTCTGTCATCCCGGCTGACCTAATCCCATTGCTGGCTGTCGAGGTTGCAGGCGCCGTTCGTCAGCTTGGCGATGGCCGTCATGGCCTCATCGAGGCTCGGGTGCAGAACCTTGACCGCCGCGAGGATCGTCCCCGGCTCCGGTCTGATGGTGACGGTATCCCCCGCCGCGCTTCTCCGGATCGTTCCGAGGTCGCGACCCAATCGGTCCTTCAGAGACCAGGCGTCGCCATCCGAAGGCACCGGCGTGAGTACGACGTCCATCGGCGGTCCTCGAAAGACAGATCTGGGGCGCCATCATGCGAAGGGTCCGTCGCCAACGCGCAAGATGCGCTGTCAGTGATGCGCTCGGCGCAAGATTCTGGCAATCCTGGAAAAACAAATTCAGCGAGTTTTTATTTGTAGGAGGCAACAAAAACATGTGTATGCTCGCATATATATTTAGAAATAAAGGCGACGCATGTTCCGTATTATTCTCCGCCACGAAGCCTCCGCGCTCGGTTCGAAGGCTTGGACCGGCGACCTGGATTCGGCGAAATCGCATGTGAAAAAGCTGATCGATGAGCCGCGAGCGGGTGTTCGAGCGACCTCCGCCGAGATCCGCGATGGAATCTCGCAGGCGATCGTCCACCGCTATCCGCTCTTGCCATAGCGCTGGTGCGACCCCTCGGACGTTGGAGCGCGGTCGCTACGGAGGCGTGCTCGGCGCCTGCCGGGAAAGGTCCGCCTGCGAAGACCCCGTGCGCCGCTCCCGCCCGATGAAATCGACGAAGGCCCGCAGCGGCGCCGGCAGGTAGCGCCGCCCGGGATAATACAGGAACGGCCCCGGAAAGCGTGGCCACCAGGGCTCCAGCACGGGCTCCAGGGCGCCGCTGTCGAGATGCGGCCGGAGCCAGTCCTCGAACAGGCTGAGGATGCCGACCCCGGCGATGGCCGCCTCGACGGCGAGATCGGTGGCCGCCCCGACCCGGACGATCAGCGGTCCGGTCGGGTCGACCGTGACGGTCTCGCCGTCGCGCTCGAACTCCCAGGCGGTCATCGCGCCGCTGGCGAAGCGTCCGCCGATGCAGGCGTGGCCGAGGAGGTCGCGCGGGTGCTCCGGGCGGCCACGCCGATCGAGATAGGCCGGGGCCGCGACGGTGGCGAAGCGCTGCGCGCGCGGGCCGATCGGCACCGCGATCATGTCCTGCTCCAGGCGCTCGTCGTAGCGAATCCCCGCATCGCAGCCTGCCGCCAGCACGTCGACGAAGCTGTCATCGGCGACCACCTCCAGGCGGATGTCGGGATAGGCCGCCAGGAACGGCGGCACGATCCGGGGCAGCACCAGCCGGGCGGCACTGACCGGCACGTTCAGCTTGAGCGTCCCGGCCAGCCGGTCGCGGAAGCCGTTGACCACGTCCACCGCCGCCGCGACTTCGCTCAATGCCGGCTTCAGGCGTTCCAGCAGGCGCAATCCGGCCTCGGTCGGTGCGACGCTGCGCGTGGTGCGGTTCAGGAGCCGCACGCCGAGGCGGGTCTCCAGCCGCCGCA
Source organism: Methylobacterium sp. FW306-05-D (assembly GCF_058782155.1). Taxonomy (NCBI): domain Bacteria; kingdom Pseudomonadati; phylum Pseudomonadota; class Alphaproteobacteria; order Hyphomicrobiales; family Methylobacteriaceae; genus Methylobacterium; species Methylobacterium sp. FW306-05-D. The sequence goes on along the minus strand of NZ_JBYSXL010000035.1, from coordinate 21,989 downwards.
CCGCCTCGCTCAGGCCCGAAGCGCTCGACCCGCTGGCGCGGGCGCCATCGCGAAAACCGCCCGCCTCCGCCACGGCGACGAAGGCCGCGAGATCGCTGAGATCCGTCATCGCTGTTCGCTCCGACGCACGACCCGTGCGGATTGTCCCGTATTATCGCATCGAGCCCCGGGGTCTAGATCGGGCTCACCGAACAGGAGAGACCCCATGAACGACTTCGACACCGCCGGCACCTACTGGCTCGGCGACCGGACGGTGAACCGGATGGGCTACGGCGCCATGCAACTGGCCGGGCCGCAGGTGTTCGGCCCGCCGAAGGACCGGGCCCAGTCCGTCGCCGTACTGCGCGCGGCGATCGCCGGCGGCGTCGACCACATCGACACCAGCGACTTCTACGGCCCGCACGTCACCAACCAGATCATCCGCGAGGCGCTGCACCCCTATCCGGACGACCTCGTCATCGTCACCAAGATCGGCGCGCGCCGCGGCCCGGATGCGTCCTGGAACCCAGCCTTCTCCGCCGAGGCGCTGACGGAGGCGGTCCACGACAACCTGCGGAATCTCGGCGTCGAGGCCCTCGACATCGTCAACCTGCGCATCATGTTCGACGTGCACGGGCCCGCCGAGGGCTCCATCGCGGAGCCCCTGAGCGTCCTGGCCGACCTTCGGCGCCAGGGTCTGGTGCGCCAGATCGGGCTCAGCAACGTGACGGCGCGGCAGGTGGCCGAGGGCCGATCGATCGTGCCGATCGCCTGCGTGCAGAACGCCTACAATCTCGCCCACCGGGCCGACGACGCGCTGGTCGACGATCTCGCCGCGGCCGGCATCGCCTACGTGCCGTTCTTTCCGCTGGGCGGCTTCAGCCCGCTCCAGTCGACGACGCTGTCGGCGGTGGCCGCGCGCCTCGGCGCGACGCCGATGCAGGTGGCCCTCGCCTGGCTCCTCGCCCGGTCGCCGAACATCCTGCTGATTCCCGGCACCTCGTCACCAGAGCACCTGCGCGAGAATCTCGATGCCGCGAGCCTGAGGCTGCCCGAGGACGCGCTGGCTGAACTCGACGGGATCGCCGGGGCGGTCTGACGGTTCGCGCTCCCCGTGTGAGCAGAAGAGGCCGAGGGCGGTGGACGTCAGCGCTCGGTCTCGTTCATCGGCGTGCCGGCGGCGAGCCCGTCATTGCCGCCGCCGGCGCTGAAGAGCTTGCGCAGGATGCCGGGGGCGAGGGCCGAGAGCGGGTTCACGCTCACGTCCGGCTTGGCGAGGCGGCCGGACACGCGGAAGTTCAGGGCGAACAGCCCTTCGTTGCGGCCGCCGCCGAGGAGCTGGCCGAGGATCGGCAGCTGGGAGACGACGTTGTTCAGGCCGTAGAGGGGCACGAAGGTGCCGTTGATGTCGGTGCGTTCCTTGGCGGTGTCGAGGAAGCCCGTCATCGTGAAGCCCATGGCGGGGTTCGAGATCGCCGCGTCGCTGATGTCGATGCGGCTGCCGGTGCGGGTGAAGATCGCCCGCAGGCGGTCGAATTCCACGTCGTTGCCGGCGTTCTGGACGACGTATTTCCGGCCGCGCGCATCCGTGACCTCGCTGGTCGCCGGCCCCTGCGCCATGATACTCGACAGGGCCGGCTCGTTGCGCAGGATGAAGTTGCGGATCTGCACGGAGCCCGGCTGCGGCCCGTCGTTCAAGCCGCTCGTCATGATCAGCTTGCCGCCGTACATCCGCTTGTAGATGTCGGCGAAGCGCAGGGTCGAGCCGGCATCCAGAGTCTCGATGGTCAGGCCCGGCCCGCCCCGGTCGGTATGGGTCACCTGCGCGGAGAACGGCGCGCTGGTGAACTTGCCCTGGATGCGCCCGCTGCGGATGTCGCGCCCGCGCAGGGCGACCTTGACGGTGGCGTTGGTCAGCGATTCCCCGTTGAAGCCGGTGAGAATGCCGACGCTGAGGTCGGCATCGATGTCCTTCGGGGTGGTGTCGCGGCCGCCCTTGGCGTCGGCCCCGGCGAGGTTGCGCAGGAAGGGGCGCGCATCGGCGACGGCGCCCTTCACGGTCACGCGGTAGCCGTTGCCGTTGCGCTCGGCCTGGAGGCGCATGTCGTCGCCGGGCGAGAGCTTGAAGCTTGCCAGGTCCGCCCGCTCGAAGCCACCCTCCCCGTTCAGCGTCGCGCTGCCCCGCGCCAGCAGAGGCGCGGCCTCGACCGCAAGGTCGCGCAACTCCATGCCGCCGCCCGCGGTCTCCTGCACCGTGAAGCTCGCCCGGCCGGGCTTGCCGACCGCCTTGGTGAAGCCCGGCAGCAATCCGTCGCTGCCGGCGCGGGCGAGGTCGGCCTCGACCCGGATCGGCGGCTTGCCGGCATTCGGCCGCCCGATCGGGACGTTGATCCGCACCGGAATCGTGCCGGAGAGCAGCGGTGCCACCGGCAGGCCCTTGCGGGCGCGCAGGGCCTCGTCGAGGGCGAGCGCCACGTTAATCTCGCCGGGCGCTCCGGCCTTCGGCTGGCGCAGGTCGACGGTGAGTGCGGAGCCCATCACCTTGCCGTCGCCCTTCAGGGCGAAGGCGCCCCGGTCGTAGGAGACCGTGAATCGGCCCGCCTCCAGGCGCTCCTTGCCGAAGGCCTTGTCGACGGCGATGTCGGCCAACGTCCCCGTCATCGTCACCGGCAGGTCCGGCAGGTCGGGGATGTGCTTGAGGTTGAGGGGGAAATCGATGCGCAGGTCGGCGCTGCCCTTGACGGTCGCCGGATCGAGGTCGACCCCGGTCAGGCTCTTGAACATCTTCGTCTGCAGCAGCGAGACCAGCGCGTCGGCGCCGCCTCCGAGCCGCAGGCCGATCTGCGCCACCACGGTGTCGGGCGTGATCTTCGGGATGACGAAGGAGCCGTCGGAGATCGACAGGGCGCGGTTGTCCGGCATCCGTAGGTCGGCGGTGACGTTGCGGATCGTCGTCGTCAGTCCGGTGATCGTGCCGGTCACGCGCCCGCGGGTGAGCGGCGGGGCGTCGGACGTGACCAGGAGGCTCGCATCGGAGACCGAGAAATCGATGTGCACCGCATTGTCGGGCATCGGCTCGCCGCGGGTGGCGGCGGCGAGTTCGGGGCCGCTCATGTCCACGGTGATGTCGACCGCGTTCACCTTGCCGCCGCGCAGGTTGTCGACGAGGTAGTTGCGCGCCGGCGGCGCCACGTGCTCCGGCCACAGGCGCAGGGCCATGCGCCCGTCGGTGTCGGCGGCCACGATGTGCAGGGTCAGCCCGTCGTCGTCGGCCGCGGTCCCGATGGTCCCGGTGATCCGGCCGTTGGCCGCGCCGGCCCGGACGGAGAAATCGTCGATGACCACGCCGCCGGCCTTGCCGGTGAGGTGGGTCGAGACCGTGTCGAGGGTCACCGGCTTGTCGGCGGGATTGGCCCCGCGCAGCACCGCGTCCTTGCCCGCCAGTTCGAGGGTCCAGGCGGATTCGGCGCCCGGCGGCGCGGCGGTCCAGGCGCCGGTGAGATGCACGGCATTGCCGGCGCCGCGATAGTCGAGGGCGTCGAGCTTCATGGCCCGGCCCGCCTCGTCCCAGCTTACCGCGGCCGCGAGGCTGTCGATGGTGACGGGGTTGAAGTCCTTCTCCTCGATGAGGACGTTGCCGCCGCCGGTCCGGATCTCGGCCGTCATCGTCTCGATGCGTCCGGCATCGATCGCCACGTCGGCCTTGGCCGAGAGCTTGAGGTCGGTCTCCACCGGCAGCTTCGACTGCCCGGACAGGAGCAGCAGGTCGGTGATCGGCAGGTCGTCGAAGGTGATGATGCCGGTGCGCTTGGTGCCGCCGGCCTCGTGCAGGTCGCCGCCGAAGCGCCATTCCCCGTGCGGTCCGTCGATGCGCAGTTCGAACACCCGGGCATCGCGCACGGCGTCGCGCCGGAACAGGCCGTTGACGTGCTCGAAGACGGCGCGCTGGCGGGCGTCGTCGTCGATCAGGGTCAGGCGCCCGTTGGTGATCCGGGCCCGGTCGAGGGCGCCGATGACTCCGGCGGAGTCGAGGACGACGCCGAAGATCGAGGCGACGCTGGCGGAGATCGGCGAGACGTGTCCCGCCGCGGCGTCGACGCTGGGCAGGGTATGGGGCACCACCGCGCCGGCCTGACTGCTGCTGTCGGAGGCCGCGAAGGCGATGCTGCCGTTGCGGTGGACCAGGGCGGTCATCTGCAGGTCGCGGAACTCGATGGCGCGCGGCTGCACCGCGAGGCGCAGCAGGCTCCAGGTGTCGAGGCTGACCACCGCGAGGGGCGCCCGGACCACCAGGGCGCCCTCGGGATTGTGGATGTCGAGCCCAGCCACCCGGAGCGCGAGGGATTGTTCGGAATCGAGTTCGAGGGCGCTGTCGCTGAGGTTCACGCGCCAGCCGGGACCGATGCTGCCGGCGATGGCCGAGGCGACCCGCTCCGACATGCCGTCGATGCGCAGCGGCCCCATGGACAGGCGGCCGATCAGCCCCCCGACGGCGATCAGCAGGCCGGTGACCAGGGCGGCCACGATCCAGAGCAGCGGCCGCCGCCGGGCGCCACGCCGCGCGGATCGCAAACCTTTGGCCGTTTCCTGGTCCATCAATCCTTGTGCCGCTGGATCGGAACGTCCCCTCGGGCTATCGAGCGGCTGTCCTACGGGTTTCAGCTTTCGCGAGTCTTCTACCGCGGGTCTTCCGCGTTCTCGGGCCCTGCGGCGCCGGGGCCTCGGACCCCGTCGCGATGCAACGCCAGAGGCACACCATCAATCGGCCGAAAGGAAGGCATGATGCCCCTCGATACCGGAGATCAGGCGCCCGATTTCACGCTGGCGGGCGCCGGCGACGAGACGATCAGCCTCGGGGCACTGAAGGGTCGCAAGGCGATCCTGTACTTCTACCCCAAGGACGACACGAGCGGTTGTACCCTGGAGGCGCAGGGCTTCAACGCCCTCGGCCCCGACTTCGCGGCCGCTGACACCATCGTGATCGGGGTCTCGCCGGATTCGGTGAAGAGCCACGACAAGTTCCGCGCCAAGTACGCCCTCACCTTCCCGCTCGCCTCGGACGAGAGCAAGGCGATGCTGGAAGCCTACGGCGTCTGGGTCGAGAAGAGCATGTACGGCCGCAAGTACATGGGCGTCGAGCGCACCACGATGCTGATCGACCGGACGGGCCGCATCGCCCGGATCTGGCCGAAGGTGAAGGTCCCGGGCCATGCCGAGGAGGTGCTGGCGGCGGCGCGCGATCTCGCCTGACGGATCGCTCCGCATGATGAATCGTCGGTGCGCCGCCTTGGCGGTTCGTTAACCCTGATTCGGGCAGTGTGACGCGGTGGATCAGGTCACGCGTCCCATGCCATCGTCCTCTCGGAAGACCTCCTCGAAGGCGACCCGCGTCGTCTCCGCCGCCCCAGGCTCAGCGCTTCGGTCGCGCCTCCTCATCGGAGCGCTGGCCCTCGCGGTCGCCTGGGCCGGCGGGGCGACGTACTACCTCGTCTTCCACGACGAGGTGCTCGCCCGCTTCGTCTCCCAGCAGAGCGCGATCCAGTACGGCTACGAGGAGCGGATCGGCGCGCTGCGCCTTCAGCTCGACCGGGTGACGATGGAGCAGGCGGCGGCGCGCGACGGAATCGCCCAGCGCATGGCCGAGCTCGCGCGGCGCCAGGCCGCGATGGAAGCGCGCCAGGCCGTGCTCGCGAATCTCGCGGGCGACATCGGCGCGGCATCGCTGCCGCCCCCGGCCGCCGAGATCCCCGAGCCCGCGCCGCGACCGTTGCCAAGCGGCAAGCCCTTCCCGACCCCCGACGCCCTTCAGCTGCGCACCGACGCCGAAGCCGTCCCCGGACGGCAATCCGCCCGCGCGGTGGAGGGCCGGGTCGCGGCCCTCGAGCAGCGCCTCGACGGGCTCGCCGAAGCGCAGTCGCGCGTGCTGACCAATCTCGGCCTGCGGGCCGGCCGGCGCGCCCAGCGCCTGCGCAGCCTCGTCGCGCGGCTCGGCCTCGACCCCGCCCGCTTCGAGCACGAGCGCCCCGCCGGGATCGGTGGCCCCCTGGTGCCCCTGAGCGCCGACGCCTTCGGACTCTCGCTGGCGGACGTGCAGCGCTCCCTCGCCGACGAGGCGCATCTGCGCCGGGTCACCGCCGGACTGCCGGTACGCCGGCCGCTGTCCGGCGAGATCAGCCTGTCGAGCAATTTCGGCGCCCGCCTCGATCCCTTCACCCGCGGCTACGCCATGCATACCGGCATGGACATGCGGGCGGAGACCGGGGAGCCGGCCCGCGCCACGGCGGCGGGACGGGTCACGATGGCGGATTACAACGGCGGCTACGGCAACATGGTCGAGGTCGACCACGGACACGGGCTCGTCACCCGTTACGCCCACCTCTCCGCCTTCGACGTGGTGGCGGGCCAATGGGTCGAGCCCGGCACGATCGTCGGGCGGGTCGGCTCCACCGGACGCTCGACCGGAAGCCACCTGCACTACGAGACCCGGATCGACGGCGAGCCCGTCGATCCGGTGCGGTTCCTGAGGGCGGCCGACGCGCTCTGATCGCGAAGCGAGCGGCGCGGCGATGCCCGGGATTCGGGCAAGCGCCCCCTACTCGATGTCCTCGACCACGTCCGCCCCGCCATAGACGCGCTGGGCGAGCGACGCTTCCATGAACGGGTCGAGGGAGCCGTCCAGCACCGCGTCCGGATCGGTGGACTGGGTGCCGGTGCGCAGGTCCTTCACGAGCTGGTAGGGCTGCAGCACGTAACTGCGGATCTGGTGGCCCCAGCCGATATCGGTCTTCGCGGCGGCCTCGGCGCTGGCCTTCTCCTCCCGCTTCTTCAGCTCGGCCTCGTACATGCGGGCGCGCAGCATGTTCCAGGCGGTGGCCCGGTTCTTGTGCTGCGACCGCTCCTGCTGGCACGCCACCACGATGCCGGTCGGGATGTGCGTGATGCGCACAGCCGAATCGGTGGTGTTGACGTGCTGGCCGCCGGCGCCCGACGACCGGTAGGTGTCGATGCGGCAGTCGGATTCCTTGATCTCGATCTCGATCCGGTCGTCGATCACCGGATAGACCCAGACGCTGGCGAAGCTGGTGTGGCGCCGCGCGCTCGAATCGTAAGGCGAGATGCGCACGAGCCGGTGCACGCCGGACTCGGTCTTGAGCCAGCCATAGGCGTTGTGGCCCTTGATCAGGAGCGTGGCGCCCTTGATGCCGGCCTCGTCGCCGTCCGACCACTCGACGATCTCGACCTTGTACTTCCGGCGCTCGGCCCAGCGGGCATACATGCGCTGGAGCATGTTGGCCCAGTCCTGGCTCTCGGTGCCGCCGGCGCCCGAATGGACTTCGAGATAGGTGTCGAAGCCGTCGGCCTCGCCGGAGAGCAGGGTCTCGATCTGGCGGCGCGCGGCCTCCTTCTCGACGGCGCGGACGCCGGCCTCGCCTTCCTGGATGGTGGCCTCGTCGCCCTCCATCTCGCCGAGCTCGATCAGCGTGTGGGCGTCCTCGAGGTCCTGGCTCAGCTTCCTGATCGCGGTCACGGCGTCATCGAGCTGCGTGCGCTCGCGCATGACCTTCTGGGCCGCCTCGGCGTCGTTCCAGAGTTCGGGGTTCTCGGAAGCCGCGTTCAGCTCCGCGAGGCGTTTCTCGACGGTATCCCAGTCAAAGATGCCTCCTCAGCAGTCCGATCGACTGCTTGGCGGCATCCGAGAGTTGTTCGATCTCGGCGCGCATCTGGTGTTTCGGGCTCGTCTGTATGGGGTGTGGGAGCGGGTGATACCGGGCCGGCCGGATGGTGTAAACGGCGCGCACCCGTCGCCGCCCCAGGATCGTCGAACGATGCGAGCCCAGAACACCCGGCGGCTCGGGCTTCTCGCGCTGACCATCCTCGTCATCGCGGCCGGCCTCGTCCTGCGCCTCGTGCCCCTCGGCCTGCCGGCCACGGCGACGAAGTGGGGCGGCTCGGTGCTCTGGGGCGCGATGGTCTACGGGCTCGTCGGCCTCGTGCTGCCGTGGCCGCGCGGACGTATCCTGGCCCTGGCGGCCGCCATCGCCGTCGCGGTCGAGCTCTTCCGGCTGGTCCATACGCCGGAACTCGACGCCTTCCGGCTGACGCTGGCCGGCAAGCTCCTGATCGGGCGGGTGTTCTCGCCCTGGAACCTCGTCGCCTACGGGGCCGGAATCCTGGCCGCGCGCCTGGCCGACCGGCGCTAGCGCAGGGCCGGGCGAACGTAGTCGGGCGGGCCGATGCGGGCTGGTGCCAGCACGTACTCGCGCGGGCGATGGCGCTGGTTCAGCGGGCCTTCGCTGAGGCCGTCGCCGAAGTAGTCCGTGCCGGTCAGGCCGAAGCCGCCGCCGTTCATCACGCTCGGCACCGGCACGGCGTTCGGCACGTCCGGGATCGGCCGGCCGCTGTTCGGGCTCGTCGGCAGGACGACGGGCCCCTGGGCCCCGAGGAAGAGGGTCTGCGCGGGCGCGGCGACGGTGAACCCGAGACCGATCAGGCCAGCGGCAACGAGGGTTCGCATCATCAGCACCACGGAATCGCTCCTGCGGGCAGCCTGAGACCGGGAAGAGAGGCGCCCGCGCGCATCATGCTCCATTCCCGCGACGCTGTCCGTGTCCGTTCGGTCGCGCCGCCACGACTTTCAGCAAAGCCCTGTGGGCAAAAGCCCCGTGGAGCGGTGCCCGGAACGACGAAGGCCGGGCGATCGCCCGGCCCTGAACCATGATGGGGTCCGACGGTCCACTCAGCCCTTGGCGCGGAGCACCACGGAGCGCTCCTGGAGTACCGGCTCGCAGGTCGAGTAGAACCCGTTCAGCACGGTCGGGCGCGAGTTGCACTCGTAGCCGAGGGTCGGCTCGGGCGCCGGAACCGGGTCGCGGGCGACGATCGGCTTCGGAGCGCAGGCTCCCGCGGAGGCGCTCAGCACCAGGGCGACGGCAAGGGTCAGGCGACGCATACGATCCTCGGGCCTCGGCGAAACGGCCGCGCGAAGAATTCCCGATGCGGCCTCGTTCGACCCTGCTGACCTCGCACCGCCGTGACAAGCACGACGGCGCGTTTCGCCAAGCTTTGCGGGCGCCTGTCTCCCGGCCGCAACATCCGGCGGGAACGGTCTCAGCCGGCCTTCGACAGGGGGGCCTCGGTCAGCGGCACCACGTTGTGCAGCGTCTTGTCGGCGGTCTCGAAGAAGCGCCGGACGTTGCGCGCCGCCTGCCGGATGCGCTGCTCGTTCTCGACGAGGGCGATGCGGACGTAATTGTCGCCGTGCTCGCCGAAACCGATGCCGGGCGCCACCGCGACGTCCGATTTCTCCAGCAGCAGCTTCGAGAATTCGAGGCTCCCCAGCGCCTGATACTTCTCCGGGATCGGAACCCAGGCGAACATCGAGGCGGAGGGCGTCGGGATCTTCCAGCCGGTCTTGCCGAAGGATTCGATCAGCGCGTCGCGGCGCTTCCGGTAGATCGAGCGCATCTCGACGATGCAGTCCTCCGGACCGTTCAGGGCCGCGGTGGCGGCGACCTGGATCGGCGTGAAGGCGCCGTAATCGAGGTAGGACTTCACGCGGGTGAGCGCGGCGAGCAGGCGCTCGTTGCCCACCGCGAAGCCCATGCGCCAACCGGCCATCGAGAAGGTCTTCGACAGGGACGAGAACTCCACCGTGCAGTCGATGGCGCCGGGCACCTCCAGGACGGAGGGCGGCGGCTCGCCGTCGAAATAGACCTCCGCGTAGGCCAGGTCCGACAGGATGATGATCTCGTGGCGCTTGGCGAAGGCGACGAGGTCCCGGTAGAAGTCGAGGCTCGCCACGTAGGCGGTGGGGTTCGAGGGGTAGCAGACCACGATCGCCACCGGCTTCGGTATCGAGTGCTGCATCGCCTTCTCGACCGCGGGGAAGAAGGCGGGCGTCGGCTCGGCCGGCACCGAGCGGATGACGCCGCCGGCCATCAGGAAGCCGAAGGCGTGGATCGGGTAGCTCGGGTTCGGCACCAGCACCACGTCGCCCGGGGCGGTGATCGCCTGGGCCATGTTGGCGAAGCCCTCCTTCGAGCCCAGCGTCGCCACCACCTGGGTGTCGGGGTTCAGGCTCACGCCGAAGCGGCGCTTGTAATAGTTCGCCTGGGCGCGGCGCAGGCCGGCGATGCCCTTCGAGGCGGAGTAGCGGTCGGTGCGCGGGCGGCCGGCGGTCTCCACCAGCTTGGCGATGACGTGCTTCGGGGCGTCGAGATCCGGATTGCCCATGCCGAGGTCGATGATGTCGGCGCCGTTGGCGCGGGCCTGGGCCTTGATCCGGTTCACCTGCTCGAAGACGTAGGGGGGCAGGCGCTTGATGCGGTGGAAGTCGGTCATGGCCTTCACGATGTCCGAAATGAAATTGGGGCGCGGGGTGACGGGCGTCACCCGGCGCGAAGCTGTCGTCATCCCGAGACGGGGCGTGGTCTAGTCCGGCGGTCCCTCGGGCGGAATCCGAACGTCTTTTGACGGCCTTGCCTTGCGCAGGGCCGTCGCAGAATTCGCACGCTTCGCGAATCTCTAGCAGTTTTGTGCGGCGAGGCCGAACGATATCTGGCGATGGCGTGCGCGTTGATCCGCCGGGTCGCTACGGCTTGGCGCCCTGCGCGGCACTCTCGGCGGAGCGGCCGCGCGCCTCGTTGCGGCCGCGGGCGGCGACGAGCTCGTTCTCCAGCGCCCTGGTGCCCTCGGGCGTCTTGGCGCGGATCGGGCGGGCCGGCGCGGAGACGCCGACGGGCATGAAGTCGTCGCCGCTGCGGCGGGACTGGGCCACGAAATCGGGCGCCTTGGGGGGTGGGCCGGCCTCGCCGGTGCCGTAGGCCATCCGCATCGGATTCAGGTCGCCGGAACATCCGCCGAGCAGGACGACGAGCGCCAGGACCGCGACAAACTGGGGGTTGTGAAGCCGGGACATGGGTGAAGTCGGCCGTTTTGGGGCATGCGCTCTGGCGGAACCTGCGGATGGCGCGTTAATTTGTCGGAAACGAGGCCCCCTCGGCCGCGCGGCAGGCGTCGCACGGCGAAAGGTCGGGCCACACCCGGGGAGAGATGCACGCGTGACGACCGAACGGACGACACCGCTGCCCGACATCGAGGCCCTGTCCCGCAACGCGAGCCTGCTGATCGAGGAATTCGGGCGCGCCGCGTCGCGCTACATGAAGCCGGTCGGCACGCCGGATGCCCTGCCGGTCGAGGCCGTGGAGCCGCCCAAGGAGGTCAACGACGTGGTCCGCACCCTCGGCAGCGTCGCCGAGACCTGGCTCGCCGACCCGAAGCGGACCGTCGAGGCTCAGACGAAGCTCAGCGAGGCCTTCGTCACCCTGTGGGGCACCACCTGGCAGCGGCTGCAGGGCGAGAACGCCCCGCCCGTGGTCGAGCCCGAGCCGAAGGACAACCGCTTCGCCCACGCGGAATGGTCCACCAACCCGATCTTCGACTTCATCAAGCAGAGCTACCTCATCACCGCGCGCTGGGCCGAAGGCCTCGTGGAGGAGGCCGAGGGCATCGACGAGCACACCCGGCACAAGGCGCAGTTCTACCTGCGCCAGATCACCGGCGCCCTGTCGCCTTCCAACTTCGTGATGACCAACCCCGAGCTGATCCGGCACACCCTCCAGGAGAACGGCGCCAACCTCGTGCGCGGCATGAAGATGCTCGCCGAGGACATCGAGGCCGGCAAGGGACAGCTCCGGGTGCGCCAGACCGATCCGGCCGCCGGCTTCGAGGTCGGCGTCAACGTCGCGGTGACGCCGGGCGAGGTGGTGTTTCGCAACGACCTGATGGAGCTGATCCAGTACGCGCCCACCACGGACACGGTGCTCAAGCGCCCCTTCCTGATCGTGCCGCCCTGGATCAACAAGTTCTACATCCTCGACCTCAACCCCGCGAAGAGCCTGATCGCCTGGATGGTCGGCCAGGGCCTGACGGTGTTCTGCATCTCCTGGGTCAACCCGGATGCGCGCCACGCCGACAAGGATTTCGAGAGCTACATGCGGGAGGGCATCGAGACCGCGATCGATGCCATCGGGGTCGCCACCGGCGAGAGCGAGGTCGCGGCGGCGGGCTACTGCGTCGGCGGCACCCTGCTGGCGGTGACCCTGGCGATGCAGGCCGCCACCGGCAACAAGCGCATCAAGAGCGCCACCTTCCTGACCACGCAGGTGGATTTCACCCATGCGGGCGACCTGAAGGTTTTCGCGGACGAGGACCAGATCCGCCTGATCGAGGCGCGGATGCAGAAGCGCGGCTACCTCGAGGGCACCGGCATGGCGACCGCCTTCAACATGCTGCGCCCCAACGACCTAATCTGGTCCTACGTGGTCAACAACTACGTCAAGGGCCAGACGCCGATGCCCTTCGACCTCCTGTACTGGAACGCCGATTCCACCCGGATGCCGGCGGCCAACCACTCGTTCTACCTGCGCAACTGCTACCTCAACAACACCCTCGCCCAGGGCAAGATGATCCTCGGCAACGTCCGCCTCGATCTGGCGAAGGTGAAGATCCCGATCTTCAACCTCGCCACGAAGGAGGATCACATCGCCCCCGCCCTGTCGGTGTTCGAGGGCTCCTCGAAGTTCGGCGGCCCGGTCGATTACGTGCTGGCCGGCTCGGGCCACATCGCCGGCGTCGTGAACCCGCCGGCCAAGCCGAAATACGGGTTCTGGACCGGGGGGCCGGCCAAGGGCCGGTTCGAGGACTGGGTCGCGGCCGCCACCGAGACCAAGGGCTCCTGGTGGCCCTACTGGTTCCGGTGGCTGGAGCACCAGGCGCCCGCCCGCGTCCCGGCCCGGGTTCCTGGCGAGGGCGGTCTCGCCTCGCTCGGCCCGGCGCCCGGCACCTACGTGCGCATGAAGGCGTGAGCTCCGCGACGCCCGGCCCCGACTGGACGATCCGCCTGGAGGCGGAGCCCGATCCGGCGATGCGGGCGGCGATCCTGGCGCCGCTGGTCGCCTACAACGAGGCGCAGGCGCCGGGCGGCGACTGGGGCCTCCTCGCCCTCACGGTGCGGGACGCGGACGGCGCCATCGTCGGCGGTCTCTGGGGCCGGCACGGCTACGGCAGCTCTTCGTGGAATTGCTGGCTCTCGGGCCGGCGCGCGGGCAGGGCCTGGGGGGGCGCCTGATGCGGGACGCCGAGGCGGAGGCGCGCCGGCGCGGCCTGTCCGGAATCTGGCTCGACACCTGGACCTTCCAGGCGCCCGGCTTCTACGCGCGCCTCGGCTTCACCGAGTGCGGGCGGATCAGCGACTACCCGCCCGGCCACGACCGGATCTTCGACGTGAAGCGCTTCGCGGCCGGCGGAGATCCGCCGGCCTGAACGGTCGCCGGTTTCAGAACTTGCGCACCAGGGGGTGGGGCGCGGCGACGGCCGGCTCGCCGAAGACGTAGCGGAAGCCCACCGAGACGATGTCGGCGCTGCTGTCGGCCACGCCCGCGAAGACCACGTTCTGGACGTTGTAGTCGCGTCCCGGCCCGGCGAGGATGCGGCCCTTGTCGACGAAGAAGTGCGAGTAGGCAAAGTTGAGGGTCAGCTTCTCGCTCCAGCGGTAGCTTCCGCCGACCGAGACGTTCACGCGGTCGCCGTCGGGCAGGCGCACGGAGCGGTTCGAGAAGTCGATCGGCGAGGATTCGTAGGCGACGCCGGCCCGGACCGTGAGGGCGGGCGACCAGTCGTACTCGCCGCCGATCGAGTAGGTGTAGCCGTCCTTGTAGTTCAGGGTCAGGGGCGGGGCCGCGGCGCGGGCGCCGGCCGAGACGATGTTGATCAGCCCGAGGCGGCTCCAGTTGTCCCACTCGAAGCCGAGATTGACGCGCGCCACCGGGGTGATGGCCTGGGTCAGGCCCACGCTCAGCTTCTCGGGGGTGTTGAGCTTGGCCTTGATGTCGCCGCCGAGCACCGACAGGGCTCCGGGCAGAATCAGCTGGCCGCCGATGTCGTGGTGCACCGAGGAGCGGTAGCCGACGCCGATGGCGGTGCCGTCGAGGGGTGTGATCAGCGCACCCGCGGTGAAGCCGACGCCCCAGGAATCCCCCTTCAGGCCGGAGCTCGGCAGCGCGGCCGGGTTGAAGACGGGCGACGGGATGAAGGCCTGGCGCAGGACGAGCTTGAAGTACTCGATGTTCGGGCCGGCGGCGATCGAGAGCCACTCGTTGACCTTGAAGCCGATGACCGGATTGAAGGCCAGGGAGAAGATCCGGCTGGAGCGGCCGTAGAGCTCGCCCGACCAGGTCTGACGGGGCTTCGTCACGAGGCCGAAGGGCGCGCCGGAGGTGATGCCGACCCAGAGCCGGTCGTTGAGCTGGTAGGAGGTGGCGCCGGCCGGAACCACGGCGCCCTGCCCGAGCTCCCCGCTGTCGCCGAGGCGGGCGAAGGCCGGGTTGGTGCCCACGTCGGGCGTGATCTTCGCCGACAGGTTGATAAAGGACAGGTTCTGCTCGGTGACCCAGCCCGGACGCATGGTGACGGTGGCGGGGTTCCAGAACATCGAGGAGACGCCGCCGGAGCCGGAGGCGGCGCCCGCCCAGGCGAGACCCTGCGCCTGGGCGCTCTGTTCGCGGATGCCGAAGGCACCGGCCGAGGCGCCGGTCACGCCGGCGCAGAGGATGGCCGCCGAAAAGCCCGCATACGCGATGCTGCGGAGGGAACGGCTCCGAATCGTGCCCATCATGACGTGAGACCCACCCCTGTTGTTGATGCTCGCTTGTCCCGTCCCGATCGAGACGGCCCTGCACCTTGCGTGAGACCATGACGCGGCGACCGCAACTTCGCAATCCTGCGTTAAGCAAGTAAAAGCCAGGTCTATATCGAAAATTGTACTAGTTTAGGTGTGATATTGCAGAAATTTACCCCGATTGGCGCGCGGGCCTGCAGAATGGTTCACATCTAAACTCTCGTCTCCGTGAGTAAGAGCCCTGCCGGAAAAAGCGCCATCGGCGCATCTCCGGGAGGCAGTGTGACCTTTCGGTGACAAAATCGCGCGAGCCGGCCCCGCCAGGGGGGCACGCGGCCGGATCACCGGGCCGCGATGGCCGAAGCCCCTTGCCGCCCGCCCCGCTCCGATCGATGTCAGGCGTCGAACAGGTCAGCGGAGGCAGGGACGATGAAACTGGTACGCCACGGCGCGAGCGGAGACGAGAAGCCCGGTCTCATCGATTCGCAGGGAGTCCTGCGGGATCTCTCGGCCCATGTGCGCGACATCGCCGGTCCGTTCCTTTCGCGGGAGACGCTGGAGCGCCTGCGCCGGATCGATCCGGCGAGCCTGCCGGCCCTGCCGGCGGAGACGCGCCTCGGCCCCTGCGTCGGCGGAACCCGCAATTTCGTCGCCATCGGCTTAAACTTCACCGACCATGCCGCCGAGATCGGCGCCGACATCCCGCCCGAGCCGATCATCTTCAACAAGGCGCCCTCCTGCCTCGCCGGCGCGAACGACCGGGTGATCCTGCCCAAGGGCTCGGCCAAGACCGACTGGGAGGTGGAACTCGCCCTCGTGATCGGCGCGCGCGCCTCCTACGTCCACGCCAACGAGGCGCTGTCCTACGTGGCCGGCGCCTGCATCTGCAACGACGTGTCCGAGCGCGAGTACCAGATGGAGCGCGGCGGCACCTGGACGAAGGGCAAGGGCTGCCCGACCTTCGGGCCGCTCGGTCCCTGGCTCGTCACCCTCGACGAGATTCCGGACCTGAAGAACCTCGGCATGTGGCTCGACGTGAACGGGACCCGGATGCAGACGGGCTCCACCGCGACGATGATCTTCGATGCGGCCCAGCTCGTCGCCTACGTCTCGCACTTCATGATGCTGGAGCCCGGCGACATCATCACCACCGGCACGCCTCCCGGCGTCGGCATGGCACGCAAGCCTCCGCGCTTCCTGCGCAGTGGCGACGTCATGACCCTCGGCATCGCGGGCCTCGGCGAACAGCGCCAGGAGATCATCGCCTTCGACGACTGGACCGCCAAGGTGGCGGCGGGCGAGCCGACGCATTGAGGGGCACGGGCCGGCTTGATTTTCGGCCCGAGATTCGCCTCATGGGGGCATGACCGATACCCTGGCCCCCCTCGCCTCCCGCCCGGCCCCCGCGACGGCCGCCATCCGTCACGACTGGAGCGTGGCCGAGATTCAGGCGATCCACGACCTGCCGCTCCTCGACCTCGTGTTCCGGGCGGCCGAGATCCACCGCGCCCACAACGATCCGGCCGACATCCAGCGGGCCGCCCTGCTCTCGATCAAGACCGGCGGCTGCCCGGAGGATTGCGCCTATTGTCCGCAATCGGCCCACCACAAGGGCACCGGCATGGCCCGCGAGCGGCTGATGCCGGTCGACGCCGTGCTGCGCGAGGCGGCTGCCGCCAAGGCCAGCGGCGCCCACCGGTTCTGCATGGGCGCGGCCTGGCGCCAGCCCAAGGACGGACCGGAATTCGACGCCGTGCTGGCGATGGTCCGCGGCGTGCGCGGCCTCGGCATGGAGGCCTGCGTCACCCTCGGCATGCTCTCGCCCGCGCAGGCCGAGCGCCTCGCGGAGGCCGGGCTGACCTCCTACAACCACAATCTCGACACCGGCCCGGACTTCTACGGCGACATCATCTCCACCCGCACCTACGAGGACCGGCTGACCACGCTGCAGAACGTGCGCGACGCCGGCATCGGCGTCTGCTGCGGCGGCATCGTCGGCATGGGCGAGGGGGTGAAGGACCGGGCCAGCATGCTCCAGGTGCTGGCCAACCACGCGCCGCACCCCGAGAGCGTGCCGATCAACGCCCTGGTGGCGGTGGAGGGCACGCCGCTGGAGGACCGGCCGGCGGTCGATCCCCTCGACCTCGTGCGCATGTGCGCCACCGCGCGCATCGTGATGCCGCGCGCCCGGGTGCGCCTCAGCGCCGGCCGCAAGGGCCTGACCCGCGAGGCGCAGATCCTGTGTTTCCTCGCCGGCGCCAACTCGATCTTCTACGGCGAGCGCCTGCTGACCACCGCCAACAACGAGACCGATTCCGATGCCGAGCTCCTGCGCGACATCGGCATCGCCGTCCCGGGCCTGACCCTCGCGGCGGCGGAGTAGCGTCCGCCTCCGCGAAGTCGCGCCCGCCGCGCGGAGACGTCGGCTCAGGCGCCGGCGGCGTCCGGGATGGTGATGCGGAAGCAGGTGCCGACGGCCGTATCGTCGAGGCTGAGGCGCCCGCCGTTCAGCTGGATCAGCTCCGACGCGATGGCGAGGCCGAGGCCGGTGCCGCCCGAGCGCGACGAGCCCTTGAAGGGCGAGAACAGGTGTTCGCGGGCACGCGGGGGCAGACCCGGGCCGTTATCGGCCACGAAGATCGTGGTCTCGCCCGCGCCGGGCTGGCCCTGACGCCCGGCCCGGATGGTGATCTCGGGAATGTCCTGCGTCGGCGGCTCGTGGCCGGTGCCCTGCGGGCTCAGCGCCTGCACCGCGTTCCGGACGATGTTGGCCAGCGCCCGCGAGAACTGGTCG
Organism: Methylobacterium sp. FW306-05-D; assembly: GCF_058782155.1. Taxonomy (NCBI): domain Bacteria; kingdom Pseudomonadati; phylum Pseudomonadota; class Alphaproteobacteria; order Hyphomicrobiales; family Methylobacteriaceae; genus Methylobacterium; species Methylobacterium sp. FW306-05-D. The sequence goes on along the minus strand of NZ_JBYSXL010000035.1, from coordinate 4,539 downwards.
GGATCGACGAAGATCCGGAGCTCGCTCGGACAGATCTCCCGGATCACGATCTTCGAATCGCGCCCGCGTCCGGCGAGATCCGCCTGCTCGGCGACGATCGGGGCGATCGGCACGAGGCGCCGGTTCGGGTTGCGTTCGGTCGCGCGGCCGTAGGCCAGGGTCTCCTCGCAGAAGCGGATGGCGCGGTCGAGAGTCGCGACGAGGCGCGGGGCCACCCGCTGGGCCACGGGGTCGGCGACGCCGTCGAGGCGGTCGCTGAGAAGCTGGGCCGTCGTCAGCAGATTGCGCAGTTCGTGGTTGATCTTGCTCACCGACAGGCCGAGGCCGGCCAGGCGCCGCTTCTCGCGCAACTCGCTCGCCAGCGCGGTCTCCATCCGCGCCAGGGCGATCTCAGCATGGCCGATCTCGTCGGTGCGGCGCGAGGGCACGATCACGCCGTCGATCGCCTCCGGATCGTCGGCGAACTCCGTGATGTTCTCGACGAGCCGCCGGACGGGCCGCACGATCGCCCGCTGCAGGACGAAGAAGATCAGGCCGGCCACCGCGGCCGCGAGGGCCATGGACGAGAGCGCGAGGCGGATCGAGAAATCCGCCACCGCTTCCCGCAACGGCGCCGGGTCCATCAGGATCTCGACGAGGTCGAAGCCGTCGCGGCCGTGTCCGACCACGCGGATCGGGGCGTTGGATTCGGTGAGCAGCGTGCGGGCGACGCCCCGGATCGACCGGATCCAGTGTTCGGAGCGCAGGTCGATGGTGTCGGAGATCGTATCGGGCACGGTCTCGTTGGCGAGCAGCCGGCGGGTGCCGTTGCCCCGCACCGCGATGGCGCGGGCCCCGGCACCGGCGAGCAGGCGCTGGGACAGGCCTTCCGAGACCTGCTGGTCGGGGGCCGCATCGAGGACGAGGGCGGCGACCTGGGCGGCCGCGATCCGGTCCGACAGCCACATGCGCCGGTAGTTCGCCACCGTGGGGACGTAGATCAGAACCTCGATCAGCGCGACGAAGGCCACGGTGAGCAGGAACAGGCGGCCCGACAGGCCGAGATGCCGGCCGAGGCCGCGCTCCGCGACGGAGTTGGTGGCGATCGCCTCCTGCTGAAATCCGACGCGCGACGTCACACCCATCTCGGCACTTAGCGTTTCCGATGTCCCAACGATGCGGCGTGTGACGGCGCGATGTTTCGACTTGGCGACGGCCCAGTCGCGTCGTCAGGCCGATCGCCCGGAGCGCAGCTGCCCACCAACGCCCCAGACCGCATTCGGCTGCGTCCGGAGATACAACATTTTATATCAGCTGTCTGACTGATTTCTATCAGGATTCTAGCCGTCGCCGGCCCGGAGCGCGACGTCTGAGGACTACCGAGACCAGGGCCAAGGCGGCGAGCGCGCCGAGGCCCAGCACCATCTTGGGGGTGATCAGGGCGCGCAGGGTCAGGGCATTGTCGCAGTCGAGGCCCTGGGCCGCGAGGCAGGCGGCCTTGGCGGTCTCGTGGGCCAGGACCACGTCCTCGATCGCCGCCCCGGTGGAGGCGTAGACGAAGGCGCCGGGCAGGAGCCCGACGAGCGTCGCGAGCACGAAGGTGCTGCGCTTCACGCCGAAGGCCGCCGGGGCGAGGTTGGTCATCCAGAACGGGAAGATCGGCAGCAGGCGCAGGAACGCGATGTAGCCGAAGGCGTCCTCGCGAAAGCCCGCCGCGAGGCCGGTCAGCCGCGGCCCGGCCCGCCGCAGGAGCAGGTCGGAGGCCGCCCCGCGACCGATCGTGAAGACGATGGCGGCGCCCGTGGTGGCCGCGGCGACGGCCACGAGCGCGCCGGGCACGATCCCGAACAGGAATCCGCACAGCATCGTCAGGAAGAGTGAGGCCGGGACGGACACCACCACGGCGCCGACATAGACGAGATAGGCCACCACCATGGCGCGGAAGCGGTCCTCCGCGACCCAGGCGTTCAGCCAGGTCCGGGAGTCGAGCAGCCTGTCGAGGCTGAGCAGGTGCGAGGCGCCGGAGGCCAGCACCGCGACGGAAGCGCAGACGAGGAGCAGGAGCGGCCCCCAGCGCAGGAGGCGCCGCAGCCGCGTCGGCGCTTCGGGAGCGTCCGGGGGCGTCGGCGCGCTCACCCGCGCTTGCGCATCCGCAGGATCTTGAAGAACCCGCCCGGGAAGGTGGGCGAGACGCCGATGAACTCGACGCCGTGGGCGCGGGCCCAGGCCTCGATCCGGGTCGACTTGAAGGCCGACGACCAGCCGATCTTGGTGCAGAGCGGCGCCACGATCTCCTCGACCTTGGCGACGGGGCCGGCGGTCTGGCCGAAATGATTGGCGAGCACGATCTCGCCGCCCGGCCGGACCACGCGCAGGAACTCGGAGAGGGCGGCCTCCGGGTCCGGCACCAGGGTGATCAGGAACTGCGCCACCACGGCGTCGAAGCTCGCATCGGCGTAGCCGAGGCGGCAGACATCCATCACCTGGAGGCCGCGGACGTGGTGCAGGCCGCGGCGCAGCACCTTGGCGCGCGCGCGCTTCAGCATGTCCTCGGAGAGGTCGACGCCGCAGACGAAGCTCGTCGGCGGGTAGTAGCCCAGCGACAGGCCGGTGCCGACGCCGGCCTCGAGGATGCGCGGGCCGCACGCCACGGCGGCCTCGACCGCGTCGCGGGCGGCGGGCTCCGTGAGCTTGTCGTAGACGACGTCGTAGACCGGCGCCCAGCGCGCATAGGCCTTGCGCATCAGGGCGGTGCTCGGACCGGCCTCCCGCGGCTCGCTCAGCATGTCGATCTCGTCGTCCTATGAGGGGATGGGATTGGTTCGGGCCGTCGCGCTCAGGCGGCTTCGGCCGCGCCGGTCGCCAACGCGTCGATGCGCCGAATGGTGCCGCCGCCGAGCACCCGGGCGCGCGGGCCGTCATCGGCGTAGATCACGCAGGCCTGCCCGGGTGAGACGCCGTCCTCCGGCGTCGCGAGGACGATCTCGGCCGTGTCGCCCGCCGCGTCGCGGCTGAGCAGGGCCGGCCGCGGCTCCCGGGTCGAACGCACGCGCACCGCCACCGGCAGGTCCGCGACGGCGCCGGCGCCGCCGAGCCAGTTCAGGTCGGCGATCCGGATGCGGCTGGTGGCGAGCGCGGCGCGCGGCCCGACCACGACGCGGGCGGTGTCGGGTTCCAGGCGGATGACGTAGAGCGGCTCGCCCACCGCGAGGCGCAGGCCCCGGCGCTGGCCGACGGTGTAGTGGATGATGCCCTCGTGCCGGCCGAGCACCTGCCCGCCGAGATCGACGATCTCGCCGGCCCGGGCCGCATCCGGCCGCAGCCGCGCGATCACGTCGGCGTAGCGCCCCTGGGGCACGAAGCAGATGTCCTGGCTGTCGGCCTTCTCGGCCACCGCGAGGCCGAGGTCGCGGGCGAGCCGCCGGGTCTCGTCCTTGGGGAGTTCGCCCAGGGGAAAGCGCAGGAAGTCGAGCTGCTCGGCGGTCGTCGCGTAGAGGAAGTAGCTCTGGTCGCGGGCCGGATCGAGGGCGCGGTAGAGGCCGCGCTGGCCGGAGGCCTCGCGCCGGCTCGCGACGTAGTGGCCGGTGGCGAGGCAGTCGGCCTCGAGGTCGCGGGCGGTGCGCAGCAGATCCCGGAACTTGATCGAGCGGTTGCACTCGACGCAGGGGATCGGCGTCTCGCCCGCGAGGTAGCTCTCGGCGAAGCGGTCGATCACCGATTCCCGGAAGCGGTCCTCGTAGTCGAGCACGTAGTGCGGGATGCCGAGGGTCTCGGCCACCCGGCGGGCGTCGTGGATGTCCTGCCCGGCGCAGCAGGCGCCCTTGCGGTGGGTGGCGGCACCGTGGTCGTAGAGCTGGAGCGTGATGCCGACGACGTCGTAGCCCTGGCGCTTCAGGAGCCCGGCCACGACGGAGGAATCGACGCCGCCCGACATGGCGACGACGACGCGCGTCTCGTGCGGGGCCTTGGGAAGATCGAGGGAATTCATCACGCCAGGGTTTGCCGGGAGGGACCGGCCGGGTCCCGCGCGTGAGTCTATAGCGATCCTCGACCCGGAGTTCCAGGGAGGCCGCGCCACCCGGCTGCGCGCCCGCCCCCGGCGGGTCCCACCGGGCGAAAGCTGCCGGCCTCCCGGCAGGATTTGCCCGTCCGTGCCGGGGCGGGACAGGACGCTTTCGAAAATCGCTCGCTCCGTCAACGGCTTACGGTTCTCGGCGGCTGGCCTGCGCCTTGCTGAACGAAGGCCGTAGAGGATTGTCGCCCATGGCTGTCTCGTCGATCGAATGGAACCTCCCGGCCCGGCGCCCGGTCTCGCCCGGCGCGGTTCCGTCGCGCGCGGCGGCGGCCTTCACGCTCGATGCGCCCGCGCCCGATCCCCGTCCGCGGGTGTCCGAGGCCCGCGCCCGGGACGACCGCGCGGCGGCGGCGGACCGCGCCGAACGGATCGCGTCCGACCGGGCCGCCGATGCGGCCGCGAACCGCGAGGCCGCCGAGGTTCGCGACACCGCGAAGGCGGCCGCGGCGGCGCGCGCCGGCAAGGCGGAGGAGTGCCCCCACCCC
>NZ_JBYSXL010000034.1:0-47839 GCF_058782155.1 Methylobacterium sp. FW306-05-D | reverse complement strand
CCCCACCCCTTCGCGGCCGGCCCGGCCCGCGCCCAGGCGCCGGAGGCCGCCCCCGAGGAGGCGGAGGCCCCGGGCCGCAAGAAGTCCCGCCGGGGGCGCGAGCGGGCCTCGAAGGCCGTCGCGACGGCGCCCGGCATGCAGCAGGCGACGCCGGTGGCGATCTTCGGCGACTGGAACGTCTTCGCCAACGGCCAGGGCAAGACCCGCGTCTGCTACGCCATCGCCCAGCCGCAGACGCGCTCGCCCAAGACCCTGAAGCGCGACACGGCCTACCTCTTCGTCACCGTGCGCAAGGCCGAGAACGTGGCCAACGAGGTCGCGGTGATGCTGGGCTTCCCGGCCAAGCCGGCGGGCAGCCAGGCCAAGGCCAATGCGGGCCCGGCGCCCACCGACCCGACCCTGAACCTCGGCGCCACCCGCTACGGCCTCGTCACCAAGGACAACAACGCCTGGCTCCAGAACCCGGCGGAGGAGACCCGGGTGGTCACCGAGATGACCCGCACCCCGAAGCTGCAGATCAGGACCACCTCGATGCGGGGCAATCCCACCAGCGACGAGTACGCCCTGGCCGGGTTCGGCGACGCGATGAAGCGCGCCCGCGAGGAGTGCAAGTAAGGGGGACTACCCCGCCGCCGCCCGGGCCGCCTCGGCCCGGATCGCCGCCAGCGTGAGATGGGCCGGCGGGCCGTCGCCGGCGAGGTTGAGCCCGTCGGCCCCGGAGGCGAGGAGGAGCGACAGCGCCTCCCGCAGCGAGGCCCCGGACGCGATGGCGGGGGCGTCCGGCAGGGGGCCGGGGGTCGCCAGGCTCCCAGCGGCGATCAGGGCGAGGCGGCGCAGGGCCCGGTCCTGCCCGACGAAGCCGGCGACGAAGGCGTCGGCCGGGGCGGCGAGGAGACGCTCGGGCGTGTCGGCCTGGACGATGCGGCCGGCGCGCATCAGCACGACCCGGTCGCCCATCCGCATCGCCTCGTCGATGTCGTGGGTGACGATCAGCACGGTCTTGCCCAGGCGCCGCAGGATGGCGCCGATCTCGGCCTGCAGGCGGTCGCGGGCGACGGGGTCCACCGCGCCGAAGGGCTCGTCCATCAGCAGGACCGGCGGGTCGGCCGCGAGCGCCCGGGCGACGCCGACGCGCTGGCGCTGGCCGCCGGAGAGCTCGTGCGGGCGGCGCCCCCGGTACTGGGCCGGATCGAGGCCGACGAGGTCGAGCATCGCGTCGACCCGCTCGGCGATCCGGGCCCGCCCCCAGCCGAGCAGGCCCGGCACGGTGCCGACGTTGTCGGCGACGCTGCGATGGGGGAACAGGCCGACGCCCTGGAGCACGTAGCCGATGCCCCGGCGCAGGGCGACGGGATCGGCCCGCATCACGTCCTGGCCGGCGACGAGCACCCGGCCGGAATCCGGCTCGACCAGCCGGTTGACCATGCGGAGCGTGGTGGACTTGCCGCAGCCGGAGGGGCCGATCAGGGCGCAGACGCTGCCCTCGGCGACCGCCAGGTCGAGGCCCTCGACGGCCGGGCGCTCGGCGCCGGGAAACCGCTTGCCGACGCCTTCCAGGCGGATCACGGGGCCCTGGCCGGCGCGCGGTCCGGCGGCCCGCGCCTCAGCAGCCCATGCACTCAGCAGCCCTTGCAGATCGAGCCCATGGTGGTGCGCATCTTGGTGTCCCAGGCCTTGTCGCGGGCGGCGGAGGCACGCTGGGCCTTGGCCATGTCCGCCTCGGTGGAGGCGCGGGTATAGGGGGCCTTGCCCGCATCCGCGCGGCCCGGCGGCTTGGTCACCCCGGTCGGGGCAATGTTGCGCGGGGGCGCGCCCGGCGAGGGCTGCGCCAGGACCGGCGCGGCCCCGAGGAGGACGGCCAGGGCGGAGGCGGCGACGATGCGGGACATGATGGCGGACGATCCCTGACAGGTGACGAAGCGTCGGGACGGCCGGGCGTGACCGGTCCCGCGACCCGCTGGTCCCGTGCATCTACGACGAAGACCGTTCGGGATTATGGCACCTCGGCCGCGCGGCGCGAGGCATCGGCCGGGCAGCGCGTGCGAAATGGCACCCCTGGCGGGCGGTTCCCCGCCCGGCGCCGGCTCAGGGGCCGCTGAGGAAGCCGATCCGCTCCCGCGCCGGCTGGCCGAGCCAGAGCAGGACGGCGCCGATCACGAGGCCGATCAGGGCGGCGGGCGCGAGGGTGAGGGGCAGGACCAGGATCTTCCAGAGCCAGGGGGCGACGCTCTCCACCGTCCCCTGGAGGGCGTTCGCCCGGTCCTTGAACAGCGTGAAGGCGAGGTCGCTGACGCTGGTGACCCGCAGGGTGTTGTTCGCGATCGAGCGGGCGCCGTCATAGACGAGGCAGACGAAGCCCGCCGCCAGGAAGACGAGGCCGAGGAAGCGGCTGAGGAAACGGACCATCGCACCCGATCGCACCCGCCGGCATCCGCGCCGGCCCTGGGGCTGAGTAGGAGGGCGCGCCGACGGGCGCAAGCCACCGACGCCGGTGCCGCCGAGACCGGACCCTGCGGGCCTCGCGGTTTGCGCCGGCGGTTTGCGCCGGATGGCGAGCGCGCCATATGCGGGCACGGGGCCGCGCCGCGGGCGGGGCCCGGCCGCAACCCGAGACCCGATCCAGACCCATGCGCGACGCCTCCGCCCTCCTCGACCCGGTGCCCGCGCCCGGCGAGACCGCCCCGCCCCTCGGGCTGGTGATCTTCGATTGCGACGGGGTGCTCGTCGACAGCGAGCCGATCAGCCTGGCGCGCCTCACGGCCGGCCTCAACCGCATCGGTGTGCCCATCGACGTCGAGACCGTGCGGGCGCGCTTCGCCGGCACCTCGATGGTCTCGATCATGGGCCACATTGCGCAGGATTACGGGATCGCGGCGCCGGAGGGCTTCGTCGAGGCCGTGAAGGCGGATACGCTGCGGGCCTTCGACACGGAGCTGCGCGCGGTGGCGGGCGTCGCCGCGGCGGTGTCCGCCCTCGGCCTGCCCTCCTGCGTCGCCTCGAGCAGCGACCCCGTGCGGCTGCGCCATTCCCTGGGACTCACGGGGCTGCTGCCGCTGTTCGAGGGGCGGATCTTCTCCTCGACCCTGGTGGCGCGGGGCAAGCCGGCGCCGGACCTGTTCCTCCATGCCGCCGCCGCGATGGGCGTCGCCCCCGCGGCCTGCCTCGTCATCGAGGACAGCGTGCCCGGCGTCACGGCGGCCCGCGCCGCCGGCATGCGCGTCGTCGGCTTCAGCGGCGGCGGGCACTGGGTCCACGATCCGGCGGCCGCGGACCTGACCCGGGCCGGCGCCGCCCGGATCTTTCGCGATTACCGGGACCTCGCCGCCGTCATCGCGGCCGCCTGATCGGGTTCGCGAAGGAAGCCCGCGTGCCGGCGGCCGAGCGGGGCCGTTTCTGCCAAGGATCGCACGGCATTCGGAAGATCGATCCGTTGACGAAATGCGGTCCGATGAGCATCTTGAAGACGTCCGGCGACGCCACTGCGCGTCGCCGGACCGCGGTGATTTGAAGTGTGTAGCTTGCGCCGCGTCATCAAACGCTAAAGCACCGCGATGCGCTCGCGCCTCGTGGTCCTTCTTGGAAAGGATGACTTGCCGTGACTGTCTGCAACGCAATCCCTGGGCGGGGCGATGCCTCGCTTCTCCCGTCCTCGGCGCTCCGGTCCCAACGCGGCTGCTGTCGACGCTGACCTCTCCGTCGCGTCCCACCGTTCGTTGTCCGCCGGCCCCGCGCCGGCCACCGGAGTCCTTGTCATGTCCCATCTTCAGATCGAGGCCGAGCGGGCGCTCAATCGCCTGCACGCCGCCCACGGCTTCGTGGATCACCGGGCGGAGCGCGCCCGCAACCGCCTCCATGCCGAGCCGGCCCCGCCGCGGGTCATCGAGATCGGCGAGATCACCGCCGGCATCGCCGTGCCCGAGCCGGGCGGCGTGCGCTTCTTCTCGTCGAGCCGCGACTTCGCCCCCCTCGACGGCACGGTCTTCCGCAGCGTCGAGCAGGCGGCCCGCGCCGCCCGGGACCGGTTCCGCAGCCGGACGCGTCCCGCCGCCGGCGCACGGGCGCCCCGGCTCCAGGCCGTGTGAGCGTCGTCCGTCGCGGGTCCGGGCTCGCCCACGGCGCCCCGGAATGACGGCGCGGGGCCGTCTGCGATCCCCCTGCCCGAAGGGAGAGGGCCCTGTCGCGAGCGGGCCGACCGACGTGATCGGCCGGAGCGGGTTTCAGACCGGCCAAGCCGCGCCGCGATAGGCCCCGTCCCAGAACAGGTATTCGAGGCGGGTGGCCTGGGTGTAGGCCCGGTGCATCCCGGCCCGGACCTCCGGCGAGGCGCCCCGGGCGGCCTCGTCGGTGGCGGCGATCATCGCGGCGACCGCCTGGGCGAAGTCCTCGCCCGCATAGGTGTCGATCCAGGCGCGGTACGGATTGTCGGCCCGCGCCCGGGCGACGATGTCCCGGCCGATCTCGGCATAGATCCAGAAGCAGGGCAGCAGCGCCCCGAGCACCACGGCGTAGGGCTCCGCATAGGCGGTGGCCACGAGGTAGGACACGTAGTGGTCGCAGGGCGGCGAGAGCGGGGTCGCCGCGAAGGTCTCGGCGTCGATGCCGTAATCGCGGAAGAAGCCGCCGTGGAGCGAGCGCTCCACCACGATGGCGGTCTCGGCCGCCCGGGCGAACTGCACCATCCGGTCGGGGTTCGGCGCCTTGGCGGCGGCCAGCGCCAGGGCGCGGCCGAAGCCCACGAGGTAGTGCGCGTCCTGCACGATGTAGTGGATGAAGCGCGCCCGGGTCAGGGTGCCGGCGGCGAGCTCGGCGTTGAACGGCATGGTGCGGATGGCCTCGTAGGCCGCCGCGTTGCGGGCCCAGGCCTGCGCTGAAAAGGCTTCGGACGGGACGGTGTCGGTCATGCCCGGCTCTCCCGCTCGAAGGACAGGGTGACGCCGTGGCGGGCGCGGCCGCCCGGGGCCAGCAGGCGCTGCGAATCGCGGTCCTTGAGATCGCCCGCGAAGCCGGCCCAGTCGGCGTGCCCGGTCCAGCATTCCAGCGAGAGGAACGGCGCCGTCGGCTTGGTCCAGACCGCGAGGTGGGGAAAGTCCGACACCGCGAGGCGGATCGCCGTGCCGTCCGGGCCGGTGAAGCGCATCCAGCCGCTCGCCGCATCGCGGAAGACCAGGGCCTCGGTGAAGAGCGCCGGATCGAGGGGCAGGGTGTCGCCCTGGAGGGGGATCGGCCGCTCGTCGCGCAGGAGCAGCCCGCCCGGCCCGACCTCGGGGGCGAAGGGGCGCTCGGGGTGCTCGAACCGGACCGCGTAGCCGCCCCCGGCCGCCCGGGTGCCGCCGGCGAAGGGCCAGGGAAAGGCCGGGTGGAAGCCGAGCCCGTAGGGCAGGGGCACCGTGTCGGTGTTCTCGATCCAGATCTCGAAATCGAGGAGCCCGGGGCCGACCCGGGCCGTGATGTCGAGGCGGAAGGCGTAAGGGTAGTGCACCCGGGTCTCTTCGCTGTCGGCGAGGCGCAGGCTCACGCCGTCGCCGGAGCGCTCGATCACCGTGAAGGGCAGGTCGCGGGCGAAGCCGTGCTGGGGCATCGGATAGGCCGCCTCGCCCACATGAACCGTGCCGCCGGTCGAGGCGCCGACCACGGGGAAGAGCCAGGGCGCGTGCCGGTTCCAGTGCGCCGGGTCGCCGCTCCAGAGGTACTCGCCGCCCCCGACCCGCCAGGAGACGGGCTCGGCCCCGTCGGCGTCGATGACCGCCTGCGTGCCGTCGCCGGCCGTGATCGTGATCCGTTCGCCCATCGCTCGTCCTGTCGTCCGGCTGGCCGCCCCCCGCGCCGGGAGCGGCGGGAGAGGTGCTTCAGCGCGCCTTGAGCACCGCCCGGCAGGCGGCCGGCAGCGCGGCCATGGTCATCGGCGGCTTCGGGCGCGGCGGCTTCGTCGCGGGCTTCGGGTTCAGGATCGCGTCGCTGAACCAGTAGGCCAGCTCCTCGCCGCAGCCGTCGCCGGCGGGCGGCGGGGCCTGGTCGTCGCATTGGTCCTGGCCCGCCGGGCAGGCGAGGCGGATGTGGTAGTGGTAGTTGTGCCCGTACATCGGCCGCACCTTGGAGAGCCAGGCGCGGTCGCCGCCGGCCTCGCGGCACAGGGCCTTCTTGATCGCCGGGTTGACGAAGATGCGCGCCACCTCGCGCTCCTGGGCCGTCATCCGGATCAGCTTGAGGTGCTCGGGGGTCCAGACCTGCGGGTCGATGTCCAGGCGGTCGGGCCGGACCACGTCGGTGGCGGAGGTCTCCTCGCGCTCGACCCGGCTCATGCGGTGGTCGGGCATCGGGGTCAGCCAGATGTCGGCGTCGAGGCCGAGCTGGTGCGAGGCGTGGCCGGTGAGCATCGGCCCGCCGCGGGGCTGGGACATGTCGCCCACGAGGAGGCCGTTCCAGCCGATGCGGGGCGCCTTGGCGGCCAGGCGCTCCAGGAAGTCGACGAGGGGCGGGGTGCCCCACATCCGGTTGCGCGACAGGCGCATGACCTGCCAGTTCGGCCCGTCGACGGCCAGGGCCTCGCCGCCCGAGAAGCAGCCCTTGGCGTAGGAGCCGTAGGCGTGGGCGGGGCCCGGCGCCGGGGTGGTGGCCCGGCCGAACAGGGCCTTGGCCGGCGTGTCCGGCGCGTCCGGGTTGGCGAGCGGCGGCAGCGGCTTCGGGTTGACGCTGCCCCGGTCCTGGGCCTGGGCGGGCAGGCCCAGACAGGGGCCGAGGAGCAGCAGCGTCGCGAGGCGGAGGCGAAGGGTCAGCGGAGGGCTCCCGGGATCGCGTCCCCGCCGGGCGGGGCGCCGAGGATCGTCTGAGGCGAAGGGTCGAGGGCGAAGGGTCGACGGCGAAGGGTCGAGATCTCGGCGCCACGCTAGTCCATCGGGGATCGCCTCGTCGAGGGTCCGCGGCGCCGCCCTACTCCGCCGGCGCCACGGCGATCCGGATCGTGTCGGCGGGCGCGCCGCTGACCAGGAGGGTGATCGGCGCGGTGCCGAGCTGGAAGCGCACGCTCTTGGCGAGCAGGGGGCAGCCGGGCCGCATCGTGCTCGCGGTCGGGGGCCGGGTGGTGTGGCCGTCCTGGCTCACGTCGATCCAGGCGGGCTGCGACAGGGTGACCTGATAGGCCCCCGGAGACAGGGGCGCCTCGAGCCGCAGCAGGCCGCCATAGGTGCCGGGCTTCGGCTCCCGCGACGGCGGGACGGGCGCCTCGACCGCGTCCTGCGGCTTCAGGGCCAGGATCGCGGCCGGCATCGCCGCCGGCAGGGTGCCGCCGGACTCGACCCGGGGCAGGCTGGCGGCCGAGAACCAGGCCTGCTCGCGCAGGAGCGACCAGTCGAACTGCGTGCAGGCCGCCGGGTCCGCGGCCGGCATCGCGCCGGGCTCGCGGGGCGGCGGGTCCTGCGCCCAGGCCGACGGGGCGGACAGGGCGAGGAGCGCGAGCGCGGCGAGCCGGCGCATCGCCCTCAATCCACCGCCACCAGCACGTCGGAGGACTTCACCACGGCATAGGCCTCGCCGCCCACGGTGAGCTTCAGGCTGTCGACGGATTCGTTGGTGATCGAGGCGGTGACCAGCTGGCCGCCGGCGATCTCGATCTTCACATGGGCCGTGGTGGCTCCCTTCTCGACCGAGACGACCTTGCCCTTGAGGACGTTGCGCGCGCTGATCTTCATGGCGACCTGTTCCCTGTGCTGGGCCGGCCCGGGGGGAGGGGGCCGGCGCGGCGGGACGATGCCGTCCGGGCCGGCGCGGTGCAAGGTGCCCGGATGCAACCCAGCACCGGAGCCCACGCGACCGTGATCGCGCTCAGTCGGACTCGTCGTCCTCCGGCGCGGCGATCTCCTCCTCCGAGACCCGGCGGCGCGAGCCCCATTCGGCCAGCACGGCGTTGAGGTCGTCGAGGACGAAGTGCCGGGCGCTGTCGCGGTCGTAGCCCTCGTCCAGCAGGGCGTCGTACTCGGTGAAGACGTGGCGGGCATAGGACACCAGGGCGAGCCAGGCCGCGTTGTCCGGGCGCGCGTTGCGCAGGCCCGGGCTCGCCAGGGCGCGGTCGACCACCGCCTCCGATTCGAATTCGGGCAGGCGCGGGGCGAGCTGCGCCAGGGCCGCCGCCACGACCTCGCGCCGGTTCATCGCCCGTCTCCCATCGGTTCCGCCCCTCGCCGTCCGCACCCTGCGGGCAGGAGGTGCGCGACCGGGCCGCAAAAGTCCACGCCCGCCGATCGTCGCCCCGGGGCGGGTCGTCACGCCGAGGCGGAGCGATCGGACGCGGTCCGCGAGATTTGTCGGCGATGCCCAGTGCCGGCCCGTGTCGGGTGGGATTTCGCCCGGCCCCTATCCCTGGCTGATCCGCAGAAAACACGTAGACGGATCGCCACGACTGGGTGATGCTTTGTCGTGAATTGTTCGATAATGAATTGGTGTCAAATGTTGAGGGTCGGGCTCCGGAGCCGGATCGCAGACCACGTTGACGGACCCTCTCGTGACCCAGGACAATTCCGTTCTCATCGTCTCGGACAGGCCACAGCTGGCGGCCCTGCTCTGTCGCGCCGTCGAGAACGTGGTCGCCTGCCGCTGCATCGAGCCGCGCGCGGCCCTGCCGGCGACGCTGCCCCTCGTCGCGGTGGTCGACGTCAGCGGTGACCCACGCCTCGCCGCCACCTGGATCGCACGCTTCCACGGCGCCCGCATCGCGAGCCTGCAGCTGACCAATCAGGCGCCCGCCACCCGCGGCCGGGCCGCCGTGGCCACGCGGACCCTGCCGGCGGACGCGCCCCGCACGACGGTCCTCGCCACCCTGTTCGCCCTGGTGGACACCTGGCAGGCGGCCCGCCGGAGCGCCGCCGCCCCGGTCCGGAAGATCCGCGACATCGCCGAACGGGCGCGGGCGGCCGTCACCATGGTGGCGGACGCCTTCCGGGCGGCCGAGACCGGGCGCCCCGTGAACCCCGAGGAGGTCGATGCCGGGACCGAGCTGATCCTGGAGGCGGTCTCGGATTCCGGCATCCGCACCTGGCTCGACGTCATCCAGAGCCACGACCAGCAGCTCTACCAGCACTCCCTCAGCGTCGCGGGCTATGCCGCCGCCTTCGGGGCCGGCCTGCGCCTCGCTTGCGCCGACCAGAAGCGGCTGGCGCGCGCCGCCCTGCTGCACGACGTCGGCAAGGCGAAGATCCCCCTGGCGATCCTGAACAAGCCCGGCCGCCTCACCGAGGCGGAGATGGCGGTGATGCGGACCCATCCGGGCATCGGCGCCGACCTGCTCGCCGCGCAGGGCGGCTTCGACGCGGCGACCCTCGACGTGGTGCGCTTCCACCACGAGATGCTCGACGGCAGCGGCTATCCCGACGGCCTGAAGGGCGCGGCGATCCCCGACCTCGTGCGCCTCGTCACCATCTGCGACATCCACTCGGCCCTGACCGAGCGGCGCCCCTACCGCGATCCGCTGCCCCACGCGGAAGCCCACGCCCTGATGCAGGGCATGCTGCCCAAGCTCGACGCCGACCTGCTGGCGGCCTTCCGGCGGCTGGTGCTGCAGGACGTGCTCGACGACGCCGTCGCCTGACGGCGCGCCGCCCGGGTTCGGCGGAGCCCGATCGGCCCGGGCGGTGAAAATTCCGGCACCATAATGCCTGTCGAACGGGATCATCTCCCGATGGCCCGCGGGCCGGAGAGATCGTCTCCCGTGTGCTGCGCATTCAAAAGAACGTTTCATTGATTCTCGGACGTGCAAGGGGCACGTTTTCGACAGACGCGGCGTCACGGAAAACACGTGGCCCGGCCCGTTTTGCAGAGCGAAGATCTTCGGAATCACCGGTGCTGACCAGCGCTCGTCTTGAGCGCGTGCGCAGACGTGTCCGGAGAACTTGGCGCCTACGAGAGTCACCCCATGTCGCTGCCCCGTATCGTCGGCTTCACCGCCAACCTCCAGCGCCCCTCGAAGACCCGGGCGCTGGCCGAATCCCTGGCCGAGGCGGTCGGCGCGCAGCTGCGGGCCGAGATCCGCCTGTACGACATGCTCGATGCCGGCACCGGCCTCGGCGCGGCCTGGTCGCGGGACCTGCTGCCGCTGCCGGCCCGCCGCATCGTCGAGGCGATCGAGGGGGCCGACGCCCTCATCGTGGGCTCGCCGGTCTACAAGGGCGCCTATACGGGCCTGTTCAAGCACCTGTTCGATTTCGTCGATCCGGCGGCCCTGGTGGGCAAGCCCGTGATCCTCTCGGCCACCGGCGGCGGCCCGCGCCACGCCCTCGTGGTCGAGCATTCCTTGCGCCCGCTCTTCGGGTTCTTCAGCGCCCACACCATTCCCAGCGCGGTCTACGGCTCGGACGCGGATTTTCGCGACGGAATCCTCGTCGATCCGGGCGTGAAGGCCCGCATCGCCGACGCGGCGGGCCAGCTCGCGGAGCTGCTCCAGGCCCGGGCCGCCCGCGCCGGGACGCCGGAGGCCCCGGTCGCCGCCTTCGCCAGCGCCGGCTGAGAACCGCCCCGATGCTCTCCCGACGCGACCTCCTCGCCGGCGCCCTGGCGGCGGCGGCCCTGCCCGGGCCGGCCGCCGCGCCCGCGCGGGCCGAGGGCGGCACCTTCCGGATCGGCTACCAGAAGAACGGCATCCTCGTCGTCGCCAAGCAGCAGGGCGCGATCGAGCAGGCGCTGAAGCCCCTCGGCGTCTCCGTGCGCTGGACCGAGTTCTCGTTCGGGCCCCCCGTCCTCGAGGCCCTCGGGGTCGGCGCCATCGATTTCGGCCAGACCGGCGCGCCGCCCCCGGTCTTCGCCCAGGCCGCCGGCAACACCCTGCTCTACGTCGCGGCCCAGGATGCCGGCGGCTCGGGCGAGGCGATCCTGGTGCCGCAGGGCTCGCCCCTGACGACGCTCGCCGATCTCAAAGGCCGGCGTGTCGCCTTCGCCAAGGGTTCGAGCGCGCATTACCTCGTGGTCCGCGCCCTGGAGACGGCCGGTCTGACCTATGCCGACATCGAGCCCGTCACCCTGGCGCCGGCGGATGCGGCCGCCGCCTTCGCGCGGGGCGCCGTCGACGCCTGGGCGATCTGGGACCCCTACTTCGCCATCGCCGAGCGCCAGCCCGGCACCCGCATCCTGGCCAGCGCCGCCGAGATCGAGAAGCCCACCAACTTCTTCCTCGGCAACCGGGACTTCACGCAGGCCAACGCCGCCGTGGTCCAGGCGGTGGTCTCCGCCCTCGGTGACGTGGCGGCCTGGTGCGAGGCGCATCGCCCGGAGGTCGCCGCCCTGCTCGCGAAGGGCACGGGCGTGCCCCTCGACGCGACCCGGCGCGCCGTCGACCGCAGCGTCTACGTCATCGCGCCGCTGAGCGAGGCGGTCGTCGCCGGCCAGCAGCGCGTGGCCGACCGCTTCCAGGCGCTGGGCCTGATCGCCAACCCCATCCGCGTCCGCGATGCCGTGTGGACGCCGCCGGTGCCCCCGGCGAGCAAGGGCTGAACCCCATGACGACCTCGTTCCACACCCGCACCCTGGAGCGGCTGACGCCCTGGCTCGTGCCCGCCGCGATCCTGCTCGGCTGGCAGGTCGCCGCCTCCACCGGCCTCGTCTCCACCCGCTTCATGCCGGCCCCCTCGGGCGTCGTCGCGGCCGGCTGGCAGGCGGCCCGCAGCGGCGAGCTCTGGACCAACCTCTCGATCAGCTTCGCCCGCGCGGCCGTCGGCTTCCTGATCGGCGGCGGCATCGGCTTCGCGCTCGGCCTCGCCAACGGCCTGTCGCGGCTCTCCGAGCGCCTCACCGACACCACGCTGCAGATGATCCGCAACATCCCGCACCTGTCGCTGATCCCGCTCGTGATCCTGTGGTTCGGCATCGACGAGGAGGCCAAGCTCTTCCTGGTGGCCATCGGGGTGTTCTTCCCCGTCTATGCCAACACCCTGCACGGCATCCGCTCGGTGGACCCGCAACTCGTCGAGATGGGCCGGGTCTACGGCATGTCGCCCACCACCCTGTTCCTGCGCGTGGTGCTGCCCGGCGCGCTGCCCTCGATCTTCGTGGGCCTGCGCTACGCGCTCGGCATCATGTGGCTGACGCTCATCGTCGCCGAGACGATCTCCGCCTCCTCCGGCCTCGGCTACATGGCGATGCAGGCGCGCGAGTTCATGCTCGTCGACGTCGTGGTGCTGGCGATCGTGATCTATGCCGGCCTCGGCAAGGCCGCCGACGCCGTGACCCGGCTGCTGGAGCGCCGGTTCCTGGCCTGGAATCCGGCCTACCGGAACACCTGACGGAACGCGCGTTCCCCTCCCCGCAAGGGGGAGGGCGCGCCCGAGCCTCGACGCCCCACGGCGTCCTTCCCAGACTCCTCTCCCATTCGACGGTCCGTCCCATGCTCGCCACCGCCCTTCGCGTCCCCGAGGACAGCCAGATCCGTGAGGTGAAGCCCCGCGAGGTCGCCGCCCCGAAGGCGTCGGCCCGGACTGCGCCCGCGCCCTCCGCCACGGGCATCGGCGTCACCCTGCGCGACCTGCGGAAGGACTTCGACGGCCACACCGTGATCGAGGGGCTCGACCTGCACATCCCGGCCGGGCAGTTCGTGGCCGTGGTCGGGCGCTCGGGCTGCGGCAAGAGCACCCTGCTGCGCCTGATCCTCGGCCTGGAGCAGCCGAGCGCCGGCCGGATCGCCCTCGAAGCGCAAGGTCTGCGCACCCCGCCCAAGCGGATCATGTTCCAGGAGCCGCGCCTGCTGCCCTGGGCCCGGGTCGTCGACAACGTGGCGGTGGGCCTCGGCGAGGGCGGCCCCAAGGCGGAGCGCCGCGCCAAGGCGCAGGCGGCCCTGGCCGAGGTCGGTCTCTCCGAGAAGGCCGGCAACTGGCCCGCGACCCTGTCGGGCGGCCAGCGCCAGCGGGTGGCGCTCGCCCGCGCCCTCGTCAGCCGCCCCGGGCTGCTCGCCCTCGACGAGCCGCTGGGCGCCCTCGACGCGCTCACCCGCATCGACATGCAGGCGATGATCGAGCGGATCTGGCGGGCGCAGGGGTTCACCGCGATCCTCGTCACCCACGACGTCGCCGAGGCCGTGGCGATGGCCGACCGCATCCTGGTGGTGGAGGCCGGCCGCATCGCCCTCGACGTCGCCGTGGACGTGCCGCGCCCGCGCCGCCGGGGCGACGCCGACCTCGCGGCCCTGGAAGGCCGCATCCTCGACCACCTGTTGTCCGAGCGCGCGCCCGCCTGAGCGCTGCCGCCAACCGCGAGAAAGAACCCCCCATGACCGGACAGACCGACGTTCTCTGGTTCCTCCCCACCCACGGCGACGGCCGCTACCTCGGCGCCCAGGAAGGCGCCCGCGACGTCTCGATCGCCTATCTGCGCCAGATCGCCCAAGCCGCCGACGAACTCGGCTATTACGGCGTGCTCCTGCCCACCGGCCGCTCCTGCGAGGATTCCTGGGTGGTGGCCTCGGCGCTGGCGCCGCTCACCAAGCGCCTGCGCTTCCTCGTGGCCGTCCGGCCCGGCCTGCAGGAGCCGTCCATGGCCGCCCGCATGGCCGCGACCCTCGACCGGGTCTCGGACGGGCGCCTGCTCATCAACGTCGTCACGGGCGGAGACCCCGTCGAGCTGCGCGGCGACGGCGTCTTCCTCGACCACGACGAGCGCTACGTGGTCACGGACGAGTTCCTGCACATCTGGCGCGGGCTGATGTCGGGCGAGACGGTCAGCTACGAAGGCAAGCACCTGAAGGTGGAAGAGGGCCGGGTGATCTTCCAGCCCGTGCAGAAGCCCTATCCGCCGCTCTATTTCGGCGGCTCCTCGCCCGCCGGCATCGAGGTCGCGGCCGAGCATTGCGAGGTCTACCTGACCTGGGGCGAGCCCCCCGCCGGCGTCGCGGAGAAGATCGCCAAGGCCCGGGAGGCCGCCGACCGCAAGGGCAAGACCTTCTCCTACGGCATCCGGCTCCACGTCATCGTGCGCGAGACGGAAGGGGAGGCCTGGGCGGCCGCCGAGAGCCTGATCTCGCGCCTCGACGACGAGACCATCGCCAAGGCCCAGGCCACCCTGAAGCGCCAGGATTCCGTGGGCCAGAGCCGCATGATGGCCCTGCACGGGGGCGACCGCACCAAGCTCGAGGTCTCGCCGAACCTCTGGGCGGGCGTCGGCCTGGTGCGCGGCGGCGCCGGCACCGCCCTGGTCGGCTCGGCCACCCAAGTGGCCGACCGGATGAAGGAATACATCGATCTCGGCATCGACCGCTTCATCCTCTCGGGCTACCCGCATCTGGAGGAGGCCTACCGCTTCGCCGAGCTGGTCTTCCCCAAGCTCCCCCTGCGCGCCACCACCGGCGTCCCGCCCTCGAACGCCCGCAACAACGGCCCGTTCGGCGAGGTCATCGCCAACGACATCGTGCCCGGCCGCCGCATCGCGGCGCATTGAGGGGGCCTTTCCTCGGGCGAAAGCCTTGCCGCCAAACGCCTTGTCGCCAAGGAGCGGTGTCATTCCGGGGCGCCGCAGGCGAGCCCGGACCCGAAGGGGCGCGCCAGCGGCGTGCAATCCAGAGTCGCCGACCGCGCCCGGTTCGGCACCCCTTGCGCGTCTGGATTCCGGGTTCCGCTCCGCGGCCCCGGAATGACGGTGTGCGGAGGGAAGCCGATCGAGCTGGATGATCTATCGCGCATCGAGTCCCATCACCCCAGCCCAGAGGACACCCCATGCCCGCCGCCACCCGCGCCCTCGCGCTCCGCTCCGACGGCACCCGCCGCGCCTGGATCCTGCTCACCGCCCTGGCGCTCCTGACCCTCGGCGTCCTGCACGCCCGCGCGGACGAGCGGGTGATCCGGATCGGCTACCAGAAATACGGAACCCTGGTCCTCCTCAAGGGCAAGGGCCTCTTGGAGCAGCGCCTGAAGCCGCTCGGCTACCGCGTCACCTGGGCCGAGTTCCCCTCGGGGCCGCCCCTGATGGAGGCGCTGAACGCCGGGGCCGTCGATCTCGGCTCGGCCGGCGAGGCGCCCCCGATCTTCGCCCAGGCCGCCAACCCGGACCTGCTCTATGTCGGCCACGAGCCGGCCGCCCCCAGGGGCGAGGCGATCCTGGTGGCCCGGGACAGCCCGATCCGGACGGTCGCGGACCTGCGGGGCAAGAAGATCGCCCTCAACAAGGGCTCCAACGTCCACTACTTCCTGGTCCGGGCCCTGGAGCAGGCGGGCGTGCCCTACGAGGCGGTGACGCCGACCTTCCTGGCGCCGGCGGACGGGGCCGCCGCCTTCGCGCGGGGCGCCGTCGACGCCTGGGCGATCTGGGACCCCTACCTCGCCTCGGGTGAGCGCAGCACCGGCGGGCGCATCCTCGTCGACGGCACCGACCTCGTGCCCAACCGCCAGTTCTACCTCTCGACCCGCGCCTTCGCCGCCGCCCACGGCCCGGCCCTCGACGCGACGCTCGCCGCCATCGGCGAGATCGACGCCTGGGCCAAGGAGAACACCGACGCGGTGGCGGCCGAGCTCGCCCCCTCCGTCGGCATCCCGGCGCCGATCCTCACCGTGGCCCTGCGCCGCCTCACCTACGGGGTCACGCCGCTGAACGCCGAGACCACCGCCGACCAGCAGCGCGTCGCCGACACTTTCCACCGCCTCGGCCTGCTCCCGAAGCCCCTCGACGTCGCTGCGGCGGTGCGCAAGCCCGGGAGCTAGGTCGAAGCAGTTTCGACCAGTCCAGGCCGCACACCCTAGGGTTGAGAATTCTTCGCTGAAAGACTAGCGTGCCGAAGCGGCCGAGGTGGAAGGTCGGCATTCCATCCAGAGTGATGCTCATGGAAGGTCGGATCGTTGTTCGTCTCTTGAGTGGTGCCGTCGTGTTCGCGCTCGGTATATTGGTCGCGGTGCCGATCTGGGCCCTGCAGGCCGCTGTGCCGGCAATCACGAGGCCTCCCCTCGTCCGGGGGCTGCCGGACGGGTTCGACAAGGCCAGCGATGCCTTCCGGGCGCGCATCGCCAAAGTCTTTCCACCCGGCTTTCCGGAGGCCGCCATGATCCAGCGCCTGCATGCCGAAGGGTTCGCCCAGCCCATCTCCGAAGCGTCGGGGATGCGACGGGTGGTTCTCCAACTTCCGATGCCGTCCTGCGTCGTAACGTGGCGCGTGCGCTGGCAGGCGCGGGACGGCTATCTCGTCTCGGCGGTGGGAGATCAGGGCGCGACCTGCTTGTAACGAGACGTCCTCTCGAACCGCGACCCCGTCGGTTTCACGTCCGCGCTCCGATGCCCTCGCGTCAGCCCTTCAGCACCGGCGCCTTGGCCCCCGGCAGGCGGTCGAGGTCGGCCGGGCTGAGGTGGGTGTGCGCCGCCACCAGGGCGTGCGGCGTGAGGGCGAGCCACTGGCGCAGGGAGATGTCGGCGTAGGTCGGGCTGCGGAACATCTCCAGGAAGGTCAGCGGCGTCGTACCGGTGTTCTCGATGTAGTGGCCCATGGCGAAGGGCACGTAGCCGACGTCGCCGGCCTGGTAGTCGAAGGTGCGGGCCTTCGATTCCGAGCCGAACACCGTCATGCGGCCCTGGCCGGCGATGTAGAACTGCCACTCGTCGCCGTTCGGGTGCCAGTGCAACTCGCGGATCGCACCGGGCTCCAGCTCCACCAGGGCGGCCGCGATGGTCTTCGAGGCCTTGAACACCGAGGAATCGGTGATGCGCACGGTGCCGCCGGGCAGGCTCAGGGGTGCCTGGGCCAGCATCCGGTGGCTGAAGGGCTCCGGCACCGGGCCGGCGCCGGCCATCCGGTCCGCGTCGAGGGGGCCGGGGGTCGGCCCGGGGAAGATGTAGAGCTCCTTCTCCGGCACGCCCGCGAAGGCGCTCTCCGGCAGGCCGAAGTTCTTGGCCAGGATGTCCCTCGGCGTATGGGCCAGCCAGTCGGTCAGGAGGAAGGTGGAATCCTCCGAGAAGCCGCCGTCGTCGAAGACCAGCAGGAACTCGCAGCCGTCGACGCCCTCGGCGGACAGGCCCTGGATCGAGTGCGGGATGCCGGAGGGGAAGTACCAGAGGTCGCCCTCGCCGACATCGTCCGCGAAGGTCCGCCCCTGCGCGTCCACCGCGGTGATCCGGGCCCGGCCCTTCAGCATGTAGGCCCACTCGGCCTCCTTGTGCCAGTGCATCTCGCGCACCACGCCGGCGCCGAGGCGCATGTTCACCCCCGCCATGGCCTTCGAGACGGGCAGCTCCCGGATCGTCGTCTGCCGGGCCCAGCCGCCCTCCTCGAGACGCATGTGGCTGTCGGCGAAGGACCATTTCAGGTTCGGCATCGTGCCGTGGTCGGTCGAGGGCGGGCGCAGGGTGAAGGGGTCCTCGGCCTCCCGGGCGGGGTTGCGCGGCCCGAGGATCGTGGCGCCGTCCTTGCCCCGGATCGGGCTCTGCGCCGCGGGCTGGCCCTGCGCTCCGGCCACGGTGAACAGCGATCCCCCGGCGGCGGTGGCGGCCAGCAGGCTTCGGCGGGACAGGTCCGTCATGGGTGTCGGGTCTCGTATGGGGGCCGTGGGGCGCCGTGGGGCGCCCCGTTTCCGTCCGTCAATCGACCCTCACGGACCGCCGTTCCGTGCCTCACGGCCTCGTGCGGACCTCCGTCACGCCGCTGCCTCGACCGCGGGCGGCGCCGGGCGCGCGCCCTGGGCCCGCAACCGCTCCAGGAAGGCGGCGGCGAGGCGCCCGCGCGTCGCCGGGTCCTCGCTGCCCTGGCGCAGGAGCACGCGGTTGTCCTTGCGCACGATGTGGGCGTGGACGGGCACCTGCAGCGGCGGCGCGTTGGGCCGCAGGTCGGCGGCCAGGCCCTGCGGGCCGCCGCTGAGGCGGTGGATGCCGAGCGCCAGGCAGCCGACCCGGAGCCGGGCCAGGGCGATCAGGTCCTCGAAGGGCGCGGGCGGCGGGCCGAAGCGGTCGACCACCTCGCTGCGCAGGGCCTCCACCTCCTCCGGGTTCGCGAGGCGCAGGAGGCGGGTGTAGAGGCTGAGGCGCACCTCCGGCTCGGGCACGTAGTCGGCCGGCACGGCGCCCGAGAGGCCCAGCCGGATCTCCGGGTTCCAGTCCTCGGCGGGCTCGCCCTTGGCGGCGCGCAGGGCCAGGTGCAGCAGGTGCTGGTAGAGCCCGAGGCCGATGAGCTTGACGTGGCCGGCCTGGTTCTCGCCCACGAGGTCGCCCGCCCCGCGCAGGTCCAGGTCCCGGGCGCTGATGGCGAAGCCCGCACCGAGGCGGTCGAGGGCCTCCAGCGTCCGCAGGCGCTTCTCCGTGGCCGGCGTCAGCGGCCGGTCGGGGCGGCTCAGGAGGTAGACCACGCCGCGGCGCTGCCCGCGCCCGACCCGGCCGCGCAGCTGGTGGAGCTGCGACAGGCCGAAGCGCTCGGCGTCCCAGACCAGCATGGTGTTGGCGCGCGGCACGTCGAGCCCGCTCTCGATGATGCTGGTGGCGAGCAGCACGTCGCCCTCGCCGTCGGCGAAGCGCACCATCACGTCGTCCATCTCGGCGGCGTTGAGATCGCCGTGGGCGACCCGGGTCGCCAAGTCCGGCACCAGCGTGGCGAGGCGCGCCGCCATGGGGGCGATGTCCTCGATGCGCGGGCAGACGACGAAGCTCTGGCCGCCGCGCCGGTGCTCGCGCGTGAGGGCGTCGCGCATCGCCTCGTCCTCGAAGGGCGCGATCACCGTGCGGATCGGCTGGCGCACGGAGGGCGGCGTGGCGATGACGCTGAGGCTCTGGAGCCCGACCAGCGCGCTCTGGAGGGTGCGGGGAATCGGGGTCGCGGTCAGCGTGAGCACGTGGCCGTCGCCCGCCGCCACCCGCAGGCCCTGCTTGATCCGGGCGCCGAAGCGCTGCTCCTCGTCGATGACCATCAGGCCGAGATCGGCGAAAGCCACGCCCTTGGCGGCCAGGCAATGCGTGCCGACCACGAGGCGGATCGTACCGTCCGCCAGCCCCGCCTTCACCCGCTTGGCCTCGGCCGGAGAGACGAGGCGGGACAGGTGGGCGACCTCAATACCGAAGCGGGCGAAGCGCCGGGTGAAGGTCTGCACGTGCTGGCGCGCCAGCACCGTGGTCGGGGCGACGATCGCCACCTGCTTGCCGGCGAACACGGCCGCCGCGGCGGCGCGCAGGGCCACCTCGGTCTTGCCGAAGCCGACATCGCCGCAGACGAGGCGGTCCATCGGCCGGCCGGAGGCGAGATCGGCCATCACGCCGGTGACGGCGCTCGCCTGGTCGGCGGTCAGCGCGAAGCCGAAGCCGGCCGCGAAGCGCTCCATCTCCCGGTCGGGCGGCACCAGCACCGGCGCCCGGACCGACCGGCGCGTCTCGGCATCGGCCAGCATCACCCGGGCGGCCCGGGCCATGCAGGCCTCCGCCTCCAGGCGCCGGCGTCCCCAGGAGCCGCCTTCCAGCTTGTCGAGGGTCACGGCCTCGACCTCGGAGCCGTAGCGCCAGATCCGGTCGGCCTGCGAGATCGGCACCATCAGGATGCCGTCGCCGGCGAAGCGCAGGCGCAGGGCGTCCTCGCTGCCGCCATCGCCGGTCCCGACCGGCTCCAGGCCCTCGAACACGCAGAGCCCGTTGTCGCGGTCGACGGCGACGTCGCCGATGCGCAGCTCGACCTCGCCGATGGGCAGGATGGCGCTCGGGCCCCCGGCCGTCACGGCGGCGGCGCGGGCGCCGAAGAGGTCGGCGGCGGCGATCACCGCCACGCCCGCGCCCGGCACCCGGAAGCCCGCCTCGATCGGGGCCTCCAGCTGGAGGAGCGCGCCGGATTTCGCCGCCACGGCCTCGGCCCAGTCCCGCACCGTCCGGGCCTTGCGGCCGAGCGCCCGCTCGGCGACGCGCACCAGCCGCGCCAGGGGCTCGGCCGGCCCCGTCAGGAGGATGCGGTCGCCCGCCTTCAGGTGCTCGCGCAGGGTCTCGGCGAGCGCCGTGTTCGGCCGGGCCTTCCGCACGAAGACCGGCATGGTGAGGTCCTGGGCCTCGTCGGCCTGGGCCTCGGCGACCCGGCGCGCGCCGAGCTGGGCCGCCCAGGCCTCGGGGCTGAGGTAGAGACCGCCGTCGTCGGCGCCGCCGCGCCGGGACCGGGCCGCGGCCTCGCGCCCTTCCGCGATCTGCTCGAAGAAGGCCTGCGCCCGCTCCTCGGCCCCGTCCTCGACCACGAGGCGGGCGTCGGGCACCTGGTCGAGGACGGTGACCAGGGACGGGTAGTACCGGGCCAGACCGTGCTCCTGGCCCGTGAAGGGCGCGAGCCGGCTCTCCGAGCCCTCGGGCAGGACGATCTCGGTGGCGGGGTCGATCACCAGCACGTCGGCATCGGCCAGCGAGCGCTGCGAGACCGGGTCGTAGGAGCGGATCGCGGTGACGCGGCCCGCCTCGTACTCGATGCGGCAGGGGCGGTCGGCGGCGGCCGGGAAGACGTCCACGGTCCGGCCCCAGACCGCGACCTCGCCGGGCTCGTCGACCCGGTCGTCGAGGATGTAGCCGAGCCGCTGCAGGAAGGCCGAGACCGCCGTCGGGTCGAGGGCGTCGCCGACCCGGACCTCCAGGCGCGCCTGCGCCCAGGTCTCGGCCGGCGGCACGCGCTGGATCAGGGCCGGGCCGGTGGTGAGCACGATGTCGGGCAGGCTGGCGGTGTCGGTGAGCCAGCGCAGCACGCCGGTGCGCGCGCCCATCACGCCGCGCGAGGGCGAAGCGCGGTCGTAGGGCAGGCAGTCCCATTCCGGGTAGATCGCCACGCTGCGCTCGGGCGAGAGCGCCCGCAGGATCGTCGCGATGGCCTCGAGCCGGTGGCTCTCGCGGGCCAGGTGGACGAGCGGCTTGCCGGTTCTCGTCAGGTCCAGGAGGGCGACCGCCAGGGCGCCGGTGGGCACCAGCGGCGCCACCCGCTCCGGGGCGGGCGCCGTCCCGGCCGCCGGTGCCGCGCCCTGGCCGGAGGCCGGCTTCGACGCCGATGTCCGGCCGGACGCCTTGGCGCTCGATGCCTTGGCGACGGGTGTCTTGGCGCCGGATACCTTGCTCCCCGCGGTCTTGCTCCCCGCGGTCTTGGCGGACGTCCGGGCCTTCGCCCGGACCGGCCCCTCCGCGGGCCGCTTGGCCGAATCCCTGGCCGAATCCTTGGCCGATCCTGTTGCCGATCCTCTTGCCGTCTCGGCCGGAGCGGGAGACGACGCGGTCCTGCGTTTTGCCATCTGGGGTGTGCGCTGCCCGGCTTGGAGGATGGGAGTCTGGAAACGCGGCCGGCGGGCGCGGGCTCCGCGCTTTCGCCGTCCGTCCCCAGTTTGTCGCAGGCCTGTGGATCACATCTCCGGGTCGGGCGCCGCCTCCAGGCGCCCCTGCGCGATGGCCGCCTGGAAGGCCGCGTGGTCGGCCTCGTTCTGGTCGCCGTAGGCGAGCGCCCAGTCCGCCAGGGCCTCGCGCAGGTCGCAGTGCCGGTCGCGGCCGCAATAGCCCGCGATGGCGGCGGCGTCCCCGGTGCGGGCATGCGCCCGGGCCAGCAGGGCGCCGTAGGCCCAGGAGAAGGTGATCAGCGGCTGGCCCGTCAGGCCGGCCACGGGGATGTCGCCCTTCATGTTCTTCATCTGGCGCACGTAGAAGGGGCGATCGTCGATGGTGGTCCAGCCCAAGAGCGGGTCGCCCACCGCCTGGAGCAGGCGCTGGCCGTAGATCACCCGCTCGCCCTCGTGGTCGCCATAGGCGTCGGGCATGCCCGCGAGGTAGGGGGCGTGGGCCGGCGTCACCGCCTCCTTGACCTGGAGGAAGAGGACGTCCTGGTCCGAATTCCCGCACAGGAGCGCCACGTAGGCGCGGGTGCCGACGCTGCCGACCCCGACGACCCGGTGGGCCACGTCCACCACGTGGTAGCGGCTCAGCATGAACCGGCGCTCGCGCGGCAGGGTCTCGGCATAGTGCTCGAGCCCGCCGATCACCGCCTCGCGGGTCTGTGCATCGACGCTGGTCAGGATCGGGGGCTGCTCCTTGAAGCGCCAGCCGCCATCGGTGCGGCGCTCGCCGACCCGGGCGAGCAGGCTCTTGTTGTGCTTCTTGCGCGCCCGCTCCACCGCCTTGGCGATGACCGCCTTCGAAGCCTCGTCGATGGTGAGGCCGGCGAAATCGAGCTGATCGGCCCGGGCCGCCTGGTGCCAGACGTCGAGGGGCCCCTGCGGCGCCAGCTCGGTCATGGTGTGCTGGTAGCCCGCCACCGCCGCCAGGGCGGCCTCGCGGCGCTCGGCCTTGGCGACCCCGTCGGTGCGCGCGGCCACCTCGATGCTGGCCACCAGCCGCTTCAGGTCCCATTCCCAGGGGCCGATCGTGACCTCGTCGAAGTCGTTGAGGTCGAGGACGATGTCGCGCTGGGGCGTGCCGAACAGGCCGAAATTGGCGAGATGCGCGTCGCCGTTCATCACCACCGCGATGCCGCTGCGCGGGGTGTGGGCGAGGTCCCAGGCCATGACGTGGGCGGCCCCGCGCAGGAAGGCGAAGGGCGAGCTCGCCATGCGGGCGACCCGCAGGGGAATCAGGTGTTCCTGGCGCCCGGCATGGGCCGCCTCGATCAGGGAGACGGGGTCCGGCCGGTTGCCGGGCGGCGACCAGCCGGCATGGGCCGCGTGGGGCACCACCGCGCGCAGGGCCTTGCCGGCGTGCCGGCGCTTGTCCCAGGGCTCGCCGGCCTCGCGCAGGTTGATGCGGGGGATGTCGGCCAGGGGCGCCAGGAGAATGTCGTCGGCCTCCTGCTGGATGGCCTCCTGCTGGGTCTCGGGCGTGTTCGAGCCGTCGGCGCGCAGGCCGACATCCTGGGGGATTTCCATGCACGGTCCTCACACGCGACTTCGTGAAGGACAAATCTTGACCGTTTCCGATCGTTCCCGGGGCAACACGTCTCATCCCGGGGTTTCATCCCGAGAAAAAGCCGGGTGAACGATCCGGAAGGGGGTCGTGCAAGTGAACCTTGCGCCGGCGGCCGTGACGGCCCAGTCGATCGTCCGTACACGGCGAAGAGCGCTCACGTCCAATCCGCAAGACCTGGTAAAGACCTGGCGATGCGGCGTGGAGGCCGGGGTCCGGATTTGAACCGGACGTGCGAATCCTTGCGGGGATCCTGGCTGAACACTCACCCACCTGGCCGCGATCCACCAACCACGGATCTGTCGACGAGGCAAGCGGACTATAGTGTCGAGGCGACCGTTCCGTTAGCGATCTCTTAAGATCAGGCCCGTCGCCGCCGCGTTCCTAAGCTGTGAGGCCCCGCCTCGGATCGGCGCGATGCTTGCCTTGCGGCCCGGTCGCGACGGGATGATCCGGGCGCCCGCCCCGCGCGGGCGCCCGGCGGGCGCCGCCGATTGACCCGCGGGGACAAACCGCGTTCTTGGGCGCGGCGATTCAGGAGTGCTCGACCGATGTCCGTAACGACCGTCCCGACGACGCCCTATGACGACCAGAAGCCGGGCACGTCCGGCCTGCGCAAGAAGGTGCCGGTGTTCCAGCAGGCGCGCTACGTCGAGAACTTCGTCCAGGCGATCATCGACTGCATCCCCGACCGGGCCGGCACGACCCTGGTGCTCGGCGGCGACGGCCGCTTCCTGAACCGCCAGGTGGTGCAGACCACCCTGAGACTCGCCGCCGCCAACGGCTTCGCCCGAGTGCTGGTGGGCCGGGGCGGCCTGCTCTCGACCCCGGCGGCCTCCTGCGTCATCCGCAAGCACGGCGCCATCGGCGGCATCATCCTGTCGGCGAGCCACAATCCGGGCGGGCCGGAGGGCGATTTCGGCATCAAGTTCAACACCGCCAATGGCGGCCCGGCGCCCGAGACCGTCACCGCCGCGATCTACGCGCGCACCAAGGCGCTGACCGAATACCGCCTCGTCGAGGGCCCCGACCTCGACCTCGACACGATCGGCGAGACCCGGCTCGGCGACATGACCGTCGCGGTGATCGACCCCGTGGCGGACTACCTCGCGCTGATGCGCGAACTCATCGACTTCGACGCGATCACGCGCCTGTTCGCAGGCGGCTTCCGCATGCGCTTCGACGCCATGAGCGCGGTCACCGGCCCCTATGCCCACGCCATCCTGGAGGGCGTGTTCGGGGCCGAGCCCGGCACCGTCCTCAACGGCACCCCGCGGGAGGATTTCGGCGGCCACCATCCGGACCCGAACCCGGTCCACGCCCACGACCTCTACGCGCTGATGCTGAGCGACGCCGCGCCGAACCTGGGGGCCGCCTCGGACGGCGACGGCGACCGCAACATGATCGTGGCGCCCGGCCTGTTCGTAACCCCGAGCGACAGCCTGGCGATCCTCGCGGCGCATGCCCACCTCGCCCCCGGCTACGCGAACGGCCTGGCCGGCGTCGCCCGCTCGATGCCCACGAGCCGGGCGCTGGACCGGGTGGCGGCGTCGCTCGGCATCAAGGCCTACGAGACCCCCACCGGCTGGAAGTTCTTCGGCAACCTGCTCGATGCCGGCCTGATCACCCTCTGCGGCGAGGAGAGCGCCGGCACCGGCTCGAACCACGTCCGCGAGAAGGACGGGCTCTGGGCCGTGCTGATCTGGCTCAACATCCTGGCCGTCACGGGCAAGCCGGCGCAAGCCGTGGTGCGGGACCACTG
This sequence comes from Methylobacterium sp. FW306-05-D, assembly GCF_058782155.1. NCBI lineage: Bacteria > Pseudomonadati > Pseudomonadota > Alphaproteobacteria > Hyphomicrobiales > Methylobacteriaceae > Methylobacterium > Methylobacterium sp. FW306-05-D. The sequence goes on along the minus strand of NZ_JBYSXL010000034.1, from coordinate 23,262 downwards.
GGCGACCTTCGGGCGCGACTACTACACCCGGCACGATTACGAGGAGATCGACGCGGAGGCCGCCAAGCGCCTGATGGAGGGCCTGCGCGCCAAGCTCGCCACGCTGCCGGGCAGCAAGCTCGGCGGCCTCACCGTCGCGGCGGCGGACGACTTCCGCTACGTCGATCCCGTCGACGGCTCCGTCACCGAGCAGCAGGGCGTGCGCGTCACCTTCGCGGAGGATGCCCGGGTGGTCTACCGCCTCTCCGGCACCGGCACGGCGGGGGCGACCCTGCGGGTCTACATCGAGCGCTACGAATCCGCCCCCGACCGGCTCGAATTGCCGGTGGCCGAGGTGCTAGCCCCGGTGGTGGCGGTGGCCAACGCGCTGGCCGACATCGCCGCGCTCACCGGCCGCTCGGAGCCCAGCGTCGTCACCTGAGGCGCACGGGGGCCGAGAAGCACGAAGTCTCGCAGGGGCGCCCGTGATCCGGCGTCGCGGCCCGGAACAGGGCCGGGCGCCCGGCCCTTGTCCCCGCATCGATTCGAACGGTGCGAGGAGACCGGTCCACCATGACATCGCAGGGCAACGGGACACTGCACGGCAAGCGCGCGCTGATCACGGGCGCGGATTCGGGAATCGGCCAGGCGACGGCCGAGCTGTTCGCCCGCCAGGGCGCCGATGTCGCCATCACCTACAACACCGACGCGGACGGCGCCCGCGAGACCGCGCGCCGGGTCGAGGCGGCGGGCCGCCGCTGCCTCGTGATCCAGAACGACGTCGGCGATCCGGCCTCCGTGGAGGCGACCTTCGCGCGGGTCGCTCAAGATCTCGGCGTGCTCGACATCCTGGTGAACAATGCCGGCCAGGCGATGAGCGGGATGCCGGTGGCCGAGATGGACGACGGCAAGCTTGAGCAGATCCTGCGCGTCAACCTGATGGCCCCGGTCTTCTGCGCCCGGGCCTTCATCAAGGTTCGCCGGGCCCAGGGCGGGCGCGGCAAGATCGTCATCGTCTCCTCGGTGGCCCAGCACCTGCCCACCCCGGAGAGCGCCCCCTACGGCATGTCGAAGGCGGGCGTCGGCTCCCTCTGCCGCAGCCTGGCGCGGGAACTGGCCGAGGACCGGATCAACGTCAACAACGTGGCGCCCGGCCTGATCGAGACGCCGATGACCGCCGACCGCTTCGAGAACCCGGACAAGCTTGCCCAGTCCCTGGAGCGCATCCCGTGGCACCGGGCCGGCCAGCCCGACGAGATCGCCCAGGCGATCCTCTACCTCGCCTCGGACGATGCCGACTACGTCACCGGCCACACCCTGGTGGTCGATGGCGGCCTGACCATGCAGTGGGGCGGCGCCTGAGGCACCGGGCGCAGGGTCCGGCCTCGTCGCGGCCCGCCTGCGCGACGGCGGTCATCCGCCGGCCCCTCACGGGTCCCGACCATGGGCCGGGATCGGTGCGATCTTGGATCAGGCGCCCGCGATCGCGGCGGCGCGCTCCCGGTAGGTCCGCAAGGGGCGGCCCAGGAGCGCGGTCAGCCGCGCGACGTCGCCGGCCTCGGGGACCATGCCGTCGGAGAGGAAGCGCTCGGCCATCAGGCGCATGTCGTAGGCCATCCAGCCGGGCATGAACGCCTGCAGGGTCCGCTCGAACCCGGCGGTGTCGTCGCCGCCATAGGCGACCGGGCGGCCGAGCACCGCCGACCAGATCGCGGCCACGGCCTCCCCGGTCAGGGTCTCCGGACCGACGACGTTGATCCGGTCGAGGGGGAGGGGGCCGTCGGCCTGCGCCCGCCGGATCAGCGCCAGGGCCGCGACTTCGCCGAGATCGCGCTCGTCGACCATGGCGAGCCCCCTGGACCCGATCGGCATGGGGTAGAGTCCGTGCTGGAGGACCACGTCCTGGATCGTGTGCTCGTTGCTCATGAAGTAGGCGGGGCGCAGGATGGTGGCCTCGAAGCCCATCGCCTCGATCATCCGCTCCACGGCGAACTTGCCGGCGAAGTGCGGCACGTTCACGTAGACGTCGCTGTGGATCACCGACAGGTAGACCACCCGCCGGATTCCGGCTTCGCGAGCGACGTTGAGGGCGATCAGCGCCTGGGTGACCTCGTCGGCCGTCACCGCATTCAGCAGGAACAGGGTGGAGGCGCCCGCGAAGGCCTCGCGCAGGGAGGCGACGTCGAGGAGGTCGCCCCGGACGACGGCGATGCCCGCCGGCAGGCCGGCCCTGGCCGGGTCGCGGACGAGGGCGCGGACATCGGCGCCGCGCCGCACGAGATGGTCGACGACCTGGCGGCCGATGGTGCCGGTGGCGCCTGTCACGAGGATGGTCATGGTGTCTCTCTCCGGATTGCCGGGGGTGGCAGGCCGAAAATGAGTGATCCACGCCTGTGCCGATAGGCGCTATATCGGGACAGTCCGTCTCACAGATGGAACACGTCTCGGTGGACCCATGGACCTCCTCGCCCTCGCGGATTTCAACCTCGTCGCCCGCCACGGCGGGTTCGGGCGCGCCGCCCGGGCGGCCGGGCGGCCGAAGGCGACCCTGTCGCGCCGGGTCTCCGAACTGGAGGCCGCCCTCGACCTGCGCCTGTTCGAGCGCGGCGCCCGCGCGCTCACCCTCACCGAGGAGGGGCGCGCCCTGCACGCGCGGACCGGGATGCTGCTGGCCGAGCTCGACGAGACGGCGGCGGCCATCGCCTCGGGCAGCGCGACGCCGCGCGGCCGGCTCCGGGTCAGCGCCCCGCTCCTGTTCTCGCAGATCGCCATGGGCAAGCTCGCGGCCACCTTCGCGCTGGCGCATCCCGAGGTCCGGCTCGAGGTCACCACGGAAGACCGGGCCGTCGACATGGTCGAGGAGGGCTACGACCTCGCGATCCGGGTCAATCCGGAGCCCGACGCGAGCCTCATCGGGCGCATCGTCCTGCACGACCACCTGGTCGTGGTGGCGAGCCCGGGCCTCGCCCCGCCGGTGGCGCCCCGGGCCGCGCCGGCCGTGGTGCGCGGCGCGGGCGGCGGCGGGGCCTGGACGGTGCGGAGCCCCGGCGGAGGCGCGGCCATCCCCTTCGAGCCGGTGCTGCGCCTGTCGTCGCTGATCATGGTGCGCGACGCGATCCGGGCCGGCGTCGGGGCCGGGCGCCTGCCGATCTCGCTGGTCAGCCGCGACCTGGCCGCCGGCACCCTGGTGCGCTGGGGCGACGTCGAGGGTCCCGACGTGGCGCTCTGGGCGCTCTATCCGTCGCGCCGGCTGCTCAGCGCCCGGGTCTCGGCCTTCCTCGACCACCTGAAGCGGGCCTTCCCGCACGGCACGCCGGACGAGCTCGCGGCCTATGTCGGCGGGTGAGGGCCGGGGCCGCGGGCGCCGCTAGCGCGGGTTCCGCCAGATGGTCGCGGCGGGCGCGGTGGTGACGGGGCTGAGGCTGCCGGTGGCGACCGGGGCGGCCGGGCGCATCGGCGCGGCGCGCTCCTCCGCCACCCGCAGCTTGCGCGGGGCGAGCGCGGCCCGCCGGGCGGCCCGCACCCGGCGGCGGCGCGGCCGGGGGCTCTCCGAGGTGGCGCCGATATAGCCGCCGACGATGCCGCCCACGACCGCGCCCACCGGTCCGCCGACCAGGGCGCCCGCCACCGCGCCGGTGCCGACGCCCACCGTGGTCTTGCTCGCGGCCATCGCGGCCTGCGGGGCGGCGAGGGCGCCGACGAGCAGCAGCGCGGAGGTGAATGCCTTCATGATGACCCTAACCCCTTGATTCCGGCTGCGGTCCCTGGCGGTCCACCGTGACGAAATCTGGGCCGCGCCGGGCCGGGGCGTGGTTTCGATCCGTCGCGGCCCATGCCGGACGGCGCCTGTGCTTTCCGCACATCAGTCGGCGCGGCCGGCGACCGTCCTCTCGGTCGGCAGCAGGGCGAGCAGGTCCGAAAACTCCGGCCGGCCCGCGATGTCGGGCCCCGTGCAGGCCCGCTCCAGGTCGCGCCAGGGGCCGGCTTCGAGGCCCGCCAGGGTGAGGAGTTCGCCGAAGAGCAGCCCCCAGGCCCGCATCTCGACCCGGCGCAGGGCCGCGCCGGCGGGGCCTTCGGGCAGGGTCGAGGCGGCGCCGAAGTCGCTGAGCACGGCGGCCCCCTCGGTGCCGTCCCACAGGATGTTGTGGCCGTAGAGGTCGCCGTGCAGGAGGCCGCGGGCGTGGAGATGGGCGCAGGCCTCCGCGGCGGCGCGGGCGAGGCGCAGGGCCGCCGCGGGCGCCAGGGCGAGGCCGGGCGCGTAGACGTCGCGGCTGCAGCTCTCCAGGCTCGGCGGGCCGGCGAGCACCCGCCACGCCGCCGGCAGCAGCGGCATCAGCAGGCCCTCCAGGCCCTCCGGGTGGTCGACGAGGCGTCCCAGGGCGCCGGTGAGGTGCGGGTGCGCGCCGGCCGCCAGGCAGGCCGCCATCTCGCGCTCGGGCAGGCCGTCGCTGGTCATGGCGCCCTTGAACAGCTTCAGGGCGACCGCCTCGGCCGGCGCGTCGCCCCGGCGCCAGAGGGCCCGGTGCACGCGGCCCGAGGCGCCCTCGCCGAGGAGGTCGCCGGGCTCGAGGGCGGACCAGGGCACCCCCGGCACGTCGGGGAGCCCGGGCGCGTCGTCGAGGGGATTGCCCGCGAAGGAGGTCCAGGCCAGGGCCGGCAGGCGGGTCAGCCAGGGCGGGAGCGCCTCCAGCCGGTTGGCGGCCAGCCGCACCAGTTCGAGGTTGGGCGCGCCCGCCAGGCTCTCGGGCAGCCGGGTCAGGGCGTTGCCGGACAGCATGAGCTTCTGCAGGCGCGGGCGCTGCCCGAGGGCGTCCGGCAGGGTCGCGATGCGGTTGTCCGTGAGGGTGAGCCAGCGCAGGGCGGGGGGCAGGGCCTCGCCCGGCACCTCCACGAGCCCGGTGCCGCGAAAGCCGACCTGGCTCAGGGCCGGGCACTCCCCCAGCACCGGCGGCAGGCGGGTGAAGCGGCTGCCCGAGCAGAACAGCACGCGCAGGTGCCGCAGGCGCCCGAAATCCGCCGGCAGCGCATCGAGGTGGCTGCCGCTCAGGTCCAGGAGTTCGAGGGTGTCGGCGAGCCCGAAGATCTCGCGCGGGAATTCGGCGAGGCCGGGGGGGAAGCGCAGCGCCCTCGCTCCGGCGCAGTCGCCCCGGCGCAGGGCGGCCAGCAGGTCTTTCGTCATCGCGAGGCGGCGGGGCGGCGGGTCATGCCGCCGGTCCTAGCGCGGGCGGGGGGCCGGGCGCACGGCTTTTCTCGCGCCGGGCCGCCGCCCGGGCGGGGCCGGTGCCGGCGCGCGGATGGGCGGCGTCGAAGGCCTCCATCAGGCGGGTCGCGTCGATCTGGGTGTAGAGCTGCGTCGTGGAGAGCGAGGCGTGGCCGAGCAGCTCCTGGATCGCCCGCAATTCGCCCCGGCGCGCCAGCAGGTGGGTGGCGAAGGAGTGGCGCAGGGCGTGGGGCGTGGCGCTCTCGGGCAGGCCGAGGCCGCCCCGCATCGCCGCCACGGCGTACTGGATGACGCGCGGCGAGAGCGGGCCGCCCTTGGCGCCCACGAAGAGCGGGCCCTCGGGCGCGAGGGCGTAGGGGCAGGCCGCGCGGTACGCCGCCACCGCCGCCGCCACCACGGGCAGCACCGGCACCATCCGCCTCTTGCCGCCCTTGCCGAGCACCGTGACGGAATCGACCCCCGGCCCCGGCGCGTCCCGGGCGGTGAGCCCGAGGGCCTCCGAGATGCGCAGGCCCGAGCCGTAGAGCAGGGCCAGCACGGCGGCGTCGCGGGCCAGGATCCAGGACTCGCGGGCCTCGCCGGCCCGCAGCTCCGGCCCGGTCATCGCCCGGGCGGCGGCGACGGGGATCGGGCGCGGCAGGCGCCGCTCGACCTTGGGCGAGCGCACGGCGCCCAGGGCCGCCACGCTGCCGTGGCCCTGGCGCTCGAGGTGGCGGGCGAAGGAGCGCAGGCCCGCCAGCGCCCGCATCAGCGAGCGCCCGCCGACCCCGTCGGCCCGGCGCGCCGCCATGAAGGCGCGCACGTCGCGGGGTTTCAGGGCGACGAGCGCCGCGAGGCCGGGCGTGCCGTGCCGTCCGGCCCGATGGGCCAGGAACTGGCGCAGGTCCCGCGCATAGGCCTCGACGGTGTTGGGCGAGAGGCGCCGCTCGCGGGCGAGCTCGTCCTGCCAGGCCAGGGCCTCGGCGCGCAGGCCCGCATCGCCGGGAAAGGCCAGGGCGTCGGCGGGCAGCGGGGCGGGGTCGGATGCGGAGGATGCCATCCCGCCATGGAAGCCCGAGAGGCGTTGACGCTCCGTTGCCGAGGGGGCGCCGCGCCGTCCCGTGTCGCGGCTCCGCACACCGGTCCTCTCGTCCGACGGGACGAGCGCGCCGGAGCGGTCGTGCCAGAACGGGACCGCTCTCGACGGTCGGCGAAAGGTTGCCTTTGCGCGTCTCCGGTCAGGTGCCGTCATGTCCTGCCGCGCAGGGTGCCCGCATGCGGAGGTCGGCGATGCCCTCGAACTGGACAATGTTCTGGACCTACCCGGTCATCTATCTGTCCGGATTGCTCGTGAGAGCCTGGTCCGGGCGGCTGCAGGCCGCCGAGACCGAATGGGTCCTGTTCTCGATCGGCTGGATCCTGGTCTTCCTGACGTCGATTGGGCTCGATCGGTGGTTCGGGCGGGTCTCGACGGTCGAGACGGAGCGGGAGAGGAAGGTCATCCGCCGGTTCATCCGAGGTGAAGGCGCCAGCCCGCGCCCCGGCAACGGCCGCGCACCCGATGAGCGGACGGAGATGTGAGGGTCGGCGAAAAGACCTGCGGGTCGCGCCGGCCCGGTCATCGCCCGGGCGTCCGCTTAAGGGTGTGCGAACCATGTCGAAGACAAGGGCTGCACCTTAAGAGACCTGGCAGGCATCGGCCGTTAAGCTTGGCCGCGAGACAGGCCGAGCGATGCAGATCGATCTCCAAACCCTCTGGTACCTGACGGTCGGGACGCTGCTGGTGTCGGCCGCGCTTCTCCTCTGGGAGCGGCAGGCCCATCCAGCGCGCGCCGGCGTCCTCGGCATCCTGGCCGCAGGGCTGTTCGTCTTCGTGCTCGGCTGCGTCGTCGCGATGAACCGCGGCCACGTTTCCGTCGCCCTCGGCATGGGGGCGACCAACCTCCTGATGGTGTCGGGCTACCTCCTCGTCCTCAACGCCATGGCGGGCCTCGACGGCCGGCGGCACCTGCGCGCGTCGGCGGCGGCCCTGGCCGTCCTGGCCCTCGTCTGGGTCCTCGCCGGCACGCAGTTCCCGGCCGCCTTCTGGAACCACGTCTCGGCCCTGCCCATCGCCCTGGTCTGCGGCCTGACGGCCTGGACGCTCCTGCGCAGCCGCACGGTCCGGGGCCTGCGGTCCCGGCCGGTCGCGGCGTCGGTCTCGGCCGTCCATGCCGTGTTCTACCTCGGCCGGGCCTTCCTCGCCCCCGTCCTGGTGCAGCGCTACGGGCCGGAGATGCTGTCCGTCGTCGCGAAGGCGACGATGTACGAGGCGGTCCTGTACTCGGTGGCGATGCCGATGTCCTTCCTGGCCCTCGTGCGGGAGGAGGAGACGCGGCGCCTCCTGCGCCTCTCGCACACCGACCAGCTGACGGGGCTCGCGAACCGCCACGCCTTCTTCGAGCAGGGCGCGCGGATGCTCACGGCGCGGCCCGGCCGCCCCGTCTCGCTCCTCGCCTTCGACCTCGACCACTTCAAGGCGATCAACGACCGCCACGGCCATGCGGCCGGCGACGCGATCCTCAAGCTGTTCGCCGAGATCGCCCGCGACGGGGCGGGCCCCGACGCGCTCCTGGTCCGGCTGGGGGGCGAGGAATTCGCCGCGCTCCTGCCCGGCTGCGACCGCCAGCAGGCGCTCCGCCGCGGCACGGCGATCGCCCAACGGTTCGCCGCGGCGACCGCGCGGGCGGAAGGCCCCGGAATCCCCGCCACCGTCAGCATCGGCCTCGCGGCCCCGGACGGCCGCGACCTCGCCGGCCTGCTCGCGAGCGCCGACGGCGCCCTCTACCGGGCGAAGGTCCTCGGCCGGAACCGCATCGAGGCCGCCGGCCCCTGCGACTGGTCCGCGGCGGCGTGAGGGCGCGGGCGCTACGCCGGAGGGGTTTAATCGCTGGTGACGCGGCCCCCCGCTCGTCCGTCGCCATGTCGCCACGGAAGCCCGAGAGGCATTGACGCTTCTTCGCCGACGGGGCGGCGTGCGCGGGCGGGATTTGCTGGCGGAAGAGGTCGGCTTCCGCTCCTTTGCTACCATTCGCTCGCCCCTGCTAGGGATCTGAGCCCGAGTTGAATGGGACCAAGGGTCTGCTTTACACCTCTTAGACCGACGAGGTCGGACTCTAGCGCCCCCCTCTCGATCCAAAATGAGCCTTCACGACGCCGCAGGACCACACCGAAGCCGCCCGCGTTCGTCCAGTCCGTCGCCCTCACCCCCACCCCATCCGCGCCCCCAGAAACGCCCGAATCCGCGCCTCGGCCCGGCGGGATTCCGGCAGGCCGAGCAGGGGGTAGACGTGCATCAGGCCGGGTTCCTCGTGATAGGCGAGGGGGGCCTCCTCCGCCCGGGCCAGGGCGGCGAGGCGGCGGGCGTCGGCCACCAGGATGTCGTGGGTGCCGCAGAACAGGGCGATCGGCGGCAGGCCCCGCAGGGTGCCGAAGAGGGGACTGACCCGCGCGTCCGTGGGGTCCCAGGGGCCCGCGTACCAGCGCCCGAGGGTGCGCACGCCCGGGCGCATCAGCATCACGTCCCGGGGTTCGATCCGGGCCTGGGACGGGTCCGAGGTGGTGACGTCGAGCCAGGGCGAGATCAGGACGAGGCCGGCGGGACCGGGCGGGCCGGCGAGACCGGGCAGGCCGGCGAGACCGGCCCCGCCGGCCTCCCGGATCTGCATCGCCAGGGACAGGGCGAGGCCGCCCCCGGCGGAATCCCCCATCAGGACGAGGGGCGCGCCCGGATCGGCCTCCGCGCAGGCCCGGTAGACCGCCATCGCGAAGGCGCTCGCCTGCGCGCAGGCATGCTCCGGCGTCAGCGGGTAGAGCGGCACCGTGACGGTGAGGCCGGTGGCCGAGACCAGCCGGGCGAGGAAGCGCCAGTGGTGGCGGGTGATCGGGCTCGTATAGGCGCCCCCGTGCAGGTAGATCACCCGGCCCGCTTGGGCCGCCCGGCCGGGAGCCCCGGCGCCCCTGCGCGGGGCGAGGGTGTAGACCTCGAAGCCGTCGCGGGTCTCCCAGGTCACCGCGAGGCTCCGGCGCTGGGCGCGCGTCGGCCGGGCCGGGCGCGGGCGCTTCGCCACCGCCGCCTCGGGGTCGCGCTCCGCCTTCGCGAGGCCGCGCCGGCGCCCGCTGAGGCGGATCGCCAGGGCGAGGAGGCGGGCCGGCAGGCTGCTCACAGCCGGGCCGCGATATGGTCGCCGACCCGCAGGGCATTGGCGATGATGGTCAGGGTCGGGTTCACGGCCCCGATCGAGGGGAAGAAGCTCGCATCGGTGACGTAGAGGTTGTCGATGCCGTGGGCCCGGCAGTCGCGGTCGAGCACGGAGGTGGCCGGGTCCTCGCCGAAGCGCAGGGTGCCGGCCTGGTGCGCGGTGCCGCCGATGGGCGTGTCCTTGCCGAGATAGAGCGAGCGGTCGAACAGGTGCGGGTGCACGTCGAGCTTGCCGCAGAGGTCGCGCAGCTTCTGTTTCAGGCGTCGATGCCCCTCCATGTTGCTCTCGGTCAGGTCGAGGCGGACCCGGCCGCCCTCGTAGAAGATCCGGTTCTCCGGCCGGGGCAGGTCCTCCGAGGTCAGCCAGAAATCGAGGGAGTGCTTGGCGATCCAGTCGAAGGGCTTTTCGGGAAACCATTGCAGGAAGGCCGGCAGGCCCTCGCCGTGGATCTGCGTGCCGTCGGACTTGCCGACCATCTGGATGTGGCCCAGCGGAAAGTCCCAGTCGTCCGCGCCGAAGTAGAAGTCGTTCAGCCCGAGGGTCTTCTGGAACTTCGTCGGGTTCGGGGTGCGCGAGACCGCCAGCACGGTGGCGTTGTTGTGGCGCATGTAGTTGCGCCCGACCTGGCCGGAGGCGTTGGCGAGACCCTGGGGGTGCGCGTCGTTGGCCGAGCGCAGCATCAGCAGGGCCGAGGAGAGGGCGCCGCAGGCCACCACCACGATGTCGCCCGAGACCGTCCGGCTCTGCCCGTCGCGCACGAGTTCGACGCCGGTGATCGCCCGCCCGCTCGGGCTGGTGAGGAGGCGCTCGACATAGGCGCCGGTCCACAGGGTGAGGTTCGGGTACTGGGCGAGCGCCGGGTCGACGCAGATGATCTGCGCATCGGCCTTGCCGTTGGTCAGGCAGGGATAGCCGTCGAAGGCGTCGCAGCGGATGCAGGCCGAGTGCGGCAGGGCCTGGCCGTCGCGCTCGTCGAGGAGCACGCCCACCGGCAGATGGAAGGGCCGGTGGCCCTCGCGCTTCAGCCCGTCGAAGAGCTCCTGGATGCGCGGCTCGTGGGAGACCGGCGGGTAGGCGTAGGGCTTGGGCGCGGGCGGCTCGGTGGGGTCCTCGCCGCGCAGGCCGTGCACGTGGAAGAGCTCCTCCGCCGCCTGGTAGTAGGGCTCGAAGGTGTCGTACTTCACCGGCCATTCGGGCGCGTCGCCGTCCGGGTGGCGCACCACGTCGAAGTCGCGGGCGCGCAGGCGCAGCAGCACCGAGCCGTAGACCTTGCTGTTGCCGCCCACGTAGTAGTGCAGGCCGGGGTGGAAGGTGCGCCCGTCGGCGCCGTACCAGGTCTCGGGCGCCTGGTAGCGCGCATCCACGAAGACCGCCTGGCTGTCCCAGTTCTCGCGCTCCCGCGGCAGGTAGCCGCCGCGCTCCAGCAGCAGCACGCGCTTGCCGGTCTGCGCGAGGCGCCAGGCCATGGTGCCGCCGCCGGGGCCCGAGCCCACGATGACCACGTCGTAATGCTCGTCGCTCATGGGGGTCCTTCGCTCATCGGGGTTCTCCGCGGGCCTGTGCCTCGGGCTGCCGGGGCCGGGGTTGCCCCAGGGATGCCACGGCCGTGCCGTCCGGCGGGTGCGCGCCGACCCGCGGCATCCGACGCTGCGAACGTTTGAACCGGCGCGCGGGTGCCGCGTTCAACCGCCGATGGCATCACGTTCGCGCGCCTTCGTCATCGCCGGCCGACCTCATCACCCGTCACCGTCACCGCCCGCCAGCGTCCCCCTTCGGATCGCGCCTCGCAGGACCACGCCGTGATCACCTTCAGCCTCGTCGTCGCCTTCGCGGTCCGGCTCCTCCTGGTGCTGCTGTTCCTGCCCTTCAGCGCGCTGGACAAGATCCTGAACTTTCGCGGGGCGGTGGGCCAGGCGCGCGAGCGCGTCGCCACCACCGGGCTCGCCCGCGCGCTCATCCTCGCCGGGCTCTTCGTCGAGGTGGTGATGTCGGCCGGCATCCTCACCGGCATCGCCGACCGGGCCGCCGCCTTCGTGCTCGCCGGCTATTGCGGGCTCACCGCCCTCCTGTGGAAGCAGTTCTGGCGCCCGGGCGACTTCTGGGCCGGCGGCGACAGCAAGGGCCGGGGCCTGTTCTGGGACTTCCTGAAGAACTTCGCCCTGGCCGGCGGGTTTCTGCTCATCACCTTCGGCACCGGGGCCGACACGGTGCGGCTCTTCCTCGCCGATCCGCTGGCCTCCTCGCAGCCCTACCGCACCACCCCTTTTCCCGAGCCCGCCAGGACAAGCCCATGAGCGATTCCACGCGTGACGAGACCGCCCCCGAGAAACCCCGCGTGCCCTACTGGCACCTCTGGACCGACGCGGAGGGCGTCAGCCACCAGACCCGCTGCGCACTGACCGATTTCGACATGAAGTCGATGCAGCCGCCGGCCGACCCGCAATGGCAGGGCCGCAAGACCCATGACGGCGCCACCGTGATGGTCACGGTGCAGCCGGTGGGCTGGACCGGCGCCTGGCACGAGAACCCCAAGCCCCAATGGATCATCCCGCTCTCGGGCCGCTGGTTCGTCGAATCCATGGACGGCACCCGGGTCGAGATGGGACCCGGCGAGATCTCCTTCGGGGAGGACCAGAACACGCGCGAGCGGGACGGGCGCCAGGGGCACCTCTCGGGCACCGTCGGCGACGAACCCGCCGTGCTGATGGTGGTGCAGTTCGATTCGCCCCCGACCCTCGCCACCCCTTGCCGGTTCCGGTAGCGCCATGGCGTCCCCGCTCCCGAATCCGGGCTTCGAAATCGTCGATCCGCGCTTTGCCGGGTACCTGCTCGGCAATGCCGAACTCGAGGAGATCGCCACGGGCTTCCGCTGGATCGAGGGGCCGGTCTGGTTCGGGGATGCCGACTGCCTCCTGTTCCAGGACCTGCCCCGCGACCGCACCCTGCGCTGGAGCGAGGCGGAAGGCCTGTCCGTCTACCGGGCGCCCTCGCACTTCGCCAACGGCCAGACCCGCGACCGCCAGGGCCGGCTGATCGCCTGCTCGCACCGGAACCGCTGCCTCACCCGCACCGAGTACGACGGCGCCGTCACCACCCTCGTCAGCCACCATGCCGGGCGCCGCCTCAACGCGCCGAACGACGTGGTGGTGGCCTCCGACGGCGGGATCTGGTTCACCGATCCGGTCTACGGCATTTCCAACGACTACGAGGGCGGACGCCAGACCTCCGAGCAGCCGCCGGCCCTCTACCGCCTCGACCCGGATTCGGGCGCGATCCGCGCCATGGCCACCGATTTCGACGGCCCGAACGGGCTCGCCTTCTCCCCCGACGAGCGAAGGCTCTACGTCTCCGAGACCGGCGACCAGAGCCGGCCGAACCCGCGCCAGTTCATCCGCGTCTTCGATGTCGGGCCGGACTTCGCGCTCTCCGGCGGCGGGGTCTTCCACACTATCGCGCCGGGGTATTGCGACGGGCTGCGGGTCGACGAGGACGGCAACGTCTGGAGCAGCGCCGCCGACGGCGTCCACTGCATCGACCCGGACGGCCACCTCATGGGCAAGATCTTCGTGCCCCACCGGGTCTCGAACCTCGCCTTCGGCGGCCGGATGAAGAACCGCCTGTTCATCGGCGGCTCGCACACCCTCTACGCCATCTTCCTCAACCGGCGCGGGGCGCAGACGCCGTGAGCGCCGGCCCGCCGAGCCCTGCAGGCCTCCGCCTGAGCCGCATCCGCCTGGTCAGTGCCGACCCCGAGGCCCTGGCCGTGTTCTTCACCGCGGCCCTCGGCTTCACCCGCGTGACCTCGACGCGACCCCTGGTCGACCGGCGAACCACTTTTGGCGAAACCGTCGTGTCGCTCCGGCTCGGCGCGCAGGCCGTCGACCTCGTCGGATTCGACCGGCCGGGCCGGCCCTATCCCGACGCCGTGCCGGGCTGGAGCCCCCTGTTCCAGCACATCGCCCTCGTGGTCTCGGACATGGCCGCCGCCCATGCCCGCCTCGCCGCCTGCCCGGGCTGGCGCCCGATCTCCACGGCCGGGCCGGAGCGCCTGCCCGCGGCCTCGGGCGGGGTGAGCGCCTTCAAGTTCCGCGACCCCGAGGGGCATCCCCTTGAATTCCTTGCATTTCCCGCCGCTGGTATACCCGAGGCCTGGCGCCGGCCGGGGCCGGATCCCTGCCTCGGCATCGACCATTCGGCCCTCTCGGTGACGGACACCGCCGCGAGCCTTGCCTTCTACGCGGGCCTCGGCTTCTCGGTGGGCGCGCGTTCGCTCAATGTCGGTCCCGAGCAGGCGCGCCTCGACGGCGTGGCCGACCCGCACGTCACCGTGACGGGCCTGACCCCGCCGGGCGCCCCGACGCCGCACGTCGAACTTCTTGATTATGCTGGTGAATTTTCCCGTGACGCGCAGCCCTGCGGAGACCGCGACATCGCCGCCACCGTCCTGGTCTTCGCGGGCGCCGGCGGCGAACCCCGCCCGCTCCGCGACCCGGACGGCCATCGCCTCCTCCTGACCTGAGGCCCCGCGCCGGAACGGGCCGGTTGCCCGAGCGGCGGCGGGCGTCCCTCGTCCCTGCTCCGGGTCCGGATCCGCACGGGCTGGAGGCCCGGGGTCATGGGAGGACCGACCTCCTCTGATGCAGATAGGCCGGGTCGAACTCCGCGCGGTTCGTCAGGGCGTCCCAATCGTGGATGACGAGGCGCTGCCCCTGGAGGGTCAGCAGGCCCTGTCCGCGCAGTTCCTGCAGGACGCGGTTGACATGCACGTTCGAGACACCGATCGCGTCGGCGATGTCGCCCTGCGTCAGGGCCATCTCGCAGGTGAAGTCCCGCGCCAGTCCCAGGGCGTGAAGCTTCAGATAGATCTCGCAGAACAGATGGGTGATCCGGCCGAGCGTCGAGCGCCGGCCGATATTGGTCATCCACTCCCGGAAGATCGCGGCATCCACGAGCGTGTCGCGCCAGAGGGCGGCCGTGATGCCGGGATAACTGCGGGTGAGATCGAGCAACGCCTCATGCGGGATGAAGGCTAGCGTGCAGGCTGTCAGCGTGCTGAGGCTGTGATCCATCACCGGCAGGTGCAGGCTCTGCAGGTCCGGGATGTCGCCCGGGATGTGAATCGACAGGATCTGACGCTTGCCCTCGTCGAGGAGCTTGTAGCGGAAGGCCCACCCCTCCAGCACAAGGCAGCACTGCTTGGGATGGTCGCCGTCGCGCACGATGTCCTGATGGGCGCCCAGGTGGCGGCGCGTCACCGGCAGGCCTTCGATCGCCCGACGCTCCGCATCGGAGACCGTGATGATGGTCTCCAGCTTCCGAATGAGCATGCTGAGATCGGCACCAGCGGCGAGGCTCATTGCGAAAATGCCTTTCTTGGGAAGGTTTGATGCCGATAGGTCTAGGTTCTGAGAGGCTGACGACAGCCCCTCTCCCCCGGGAAGGGGAGGCGTGTCGAAATCCCATAGCTCGGCCGGGCCGCTCCGTCGTCATCTTGTAGCATGAAGACCGAGGAGAAGGCGCCAACTTTGGCCGTCGGTGTCGCCACAGACGCTCATCGCCCGAACGACAACGCTCCGACGCTTTGCCGGGCGTGCGAGCCTTCGAAGTCCTGCGCCTGATCGAGACCCGGCGCGGGCGGGGCACGGCCGGGACGCCTGGGCTCTGAAGGCGCGCTTCGCCGGCAGGCATGGGCTGCCCGAGGGCACGTATGGCCGCCTGACCTCGATCCCGGGCGTCGCATCGGAATCCCACCGGTTCGTGCGGGCGGGGCAGGGCCGGACGGGGACAGCTGTTGAGACTTGAGCCGCCCGGCCCCTATTGGAGCACCGACCTTGGGAAGGAGGCACTTCGATCGGTATGGAAGATCCGCGCCCTCTGGACGGACCGGACCTTCGTGAGACATCTTTGATGTCGGCGCCGCGGGCGCAGGTTTCAACCGCGACGCGGCCCTGAGCCGGTGCCACGCCCCTGCCATCGTCTCGGTCCTCGCGGAGGAGCGCGGTGCCCCGTTTCGGAGCCCGCACCGGAGCATGACCGACGTCCGCCACGCGTGCCGCGAGCATCGACGAAGATCAGGCAGATCCCCGTGAAGTCTGCCCATCAGCGTCTCAGGATCGTCCCGCTCCAGGGTTCGACCCGTTACGTGTCGTCGCGACAAATGGCTGTGGACTTGGTCGACCACGGCACCGTACAACCGTTCCAAAGACGAAGCCGTCGCCGCGGAGATCTGGCGGAGCACGGCTCACGACTGGGCAACACGGCAGGAAACGCATGATCCGTCTGAACCTGAACGGCACCGTCCGCGAGGTCGAGGCCGAGCCCGATACGCCGCTCCTCTGGGTGATCCGCGAGCAGGCGGGCCTGACCGGCACGAAGTATGGCTGCGGCATCGCCCAGTGCGGGGCCTGCACGGTGCACATCGACGGCACGGCGGTGCGCTCCTGCTCGATGCCGGTCTCCAGCGTCACGCCGGACCAGAAGATCGTGACGATCGAGGGCCTGTCGAAGGACCGCTCCCACCCGGTGCAGAAGGCCTGGGCCGAACTCGACGTGCCGCAATGCGGCTTCTGCCAATCCGGGATGATCATGGCGTCGGCGGCTTTGCTCGCGCAGAACCCGCACCCGAGCGAGGCGCAGATCCGCTCCGAGATCACCAACATCTGTCGCTGCGGCACCTACAACCGTGTTCTCGCCGGCATCAAGCTCGCCGCCGCCGGCGGCCAGGCCGGTTGAGGAGAGAGCCATGAACGCTCCCATGAAAAACCTCTCCCGCCGCGCCTTCGTGGCCGGCACGGCCGCCGCCGGCCTCAGCCTCGGTTTCCACGTACCCTTCCCCGGGGCCGCCGCCCAGGGGGGCGCCGCCGCGCTCACCCCCGAGGTCAACGCCTGGGTGGTGATCAAGCCCGACGAGACCGTGGTGATCCGCATCGCTCGCTCCGAGATGGGCCAGGGCACCCTCACGGGCCTCGCCCAACTCGTCGCCGAAGAACTCGGCTGCGACTGGAGCAGGGTTGTCACCGAGTACCCGACGCCGGGCCAGAACGTCGCCCGCGGCCGGGTCTGGGGCGATTTCGGCACCGGCGGCAGCCGCGGTATCCGGGAATCCCAGGACTATGTTCGCAAAGGTGGCGCCGCCGCCCGCATCATGCTGGTGGAGGCCGCGGCCAAGGGCTGGGGCGTGGCCCCCTCCGAGTGCCGGGTCGAGAAGGGCGTGATTAGCCACGCTGGTTCCGGCCGCACCACCACCTTCGGCGCGGTGGCGATGGAGGCGGCCAAGGTCACGCCGCCCAAGGACATCGTCCTCAAGGACCCCAAGGACTGGACCATCGCGGGCAAGCCCGTGAAGCGCCTCGACACCGTCGAGAAGACCGATGGCAGCCAGGTCTACGGCATCGATCTGACGATGCCGGGCCTGCTGAACGCGGCGATCCGCGATTGCCCGGTCTTCGGCGGAACGGTGAAGAGCTTCGACGCCAAGGCGGTCGCGGGCATGCCCGGCGTGAAGAGGGTCGTCGCGGTGGGCGAGTCCGGCGTGGCGGTGATCGCCGATACGTTCTGGCGCGCCAAGACCGCGGTGGAGGCCCTGCCCATCGTCTGGGACGAGGGCCCGAACGGTCAGGTCTCGAGCGAGACCATCGCGGCGACCCTGCGCGAGGGCCTCGACGCGCAGGACGCCTATGTGGGCAACAAGGGCGGCGACGTAACGGCCGCCTTGAAGGGCGCGGCCCGGGTCGTGGAAGCGACCTACGGGGTGCCGTTCCAGAACCACGCCACCATGGAGCCGATGAACGCCACGGTGCGCTGGACGCCGGAACGCTGCGAGGCCTGGGCACCGACCCAGAACGGCGAGGCCGCGCTCGCCGCCGTGGCCGAGGCCGCCGGCCTCTCGGCGAACCAGTGCGACGTCTACAAGCTCCTGCTCGGCGGCGGCTTCGGCCGGCGCGGCGCCACCCACGACTGGCTCCGCCAGGCGGTGCTGATCGCCAAGGAGATGCCCGGGACCCCGATCAAGCTGATCTGGACCCGCGAGGAGGACATGACCCACGGGCGCTACCACCCGATCACCCAGTGCCGGATGCGCGCCGGGCTGGACGAGGCCGGCAACCTCACCGGGCTGCACATGCGCATCTCCGGCCAGTCGATCCTGGTCTCGGTGGCGCCGAACCGGATGGTGGACGGCAAGGACCCGGTGGTGTTCCAGGGCCTCAACCCAGGCGGCGCGGAAGCCGCGATCGGCTACACCATCCCGAACATCCTCGTCGATCACGCCATGCGCAACCCGCACGTGCCGCCGGGGTTCTGGCGCGGCGTGAACATGAACCCGAACGCCATCTACCTCGAATGCTTCATGGACGAACTCGCTCATGCGGCGGGGCAGGACCCGCTGGCCTTCCGCCTGAAGCTGATGGACAAGCACCCCAAGCACCGGGCGGTGCTGCAGGCGGTGGCGGACAAGGCCGGCTGGGGCACGACGCCTCCGCAAGGTGTCCACCGGGGACTCGCCCAGATGATGGGCTTCGGCTCCTACGTGGCGGCCGTGGCCGAGGTTTCGGTCGGCGATGATGGAGCGGTCAAGGTCCACCGCATCGTCGCCGCCACCGATCCCGGCCATGCCCTCAATCCGCAGCAGATCGACGCCCAGATCGCCGGCTCCTTCGTCTACGGCCTGTCGGCGGCGCTTTACCAGGAATGCACGGTCAAGGACGGTCGCATCGAGCAGACGAACTTCGACACCTATCCGGTGATGCGCCTGGAGGAGATGCCAGTGGTCGAGACCATCGTGATGCCGTCGGGCGGGTTCTGGGGCGGGGTCGGCGAACCCACCATCGCGGTGGCAGCGCCCGCCGTGCTGAACGCCATCTTCGCGGCCACCGGCAAGCGCGTGCGCCAGATGCCGGTGAAGAACACGGACCTGCGCCGGGCGTGAGGCGCTTCGGCATGGTCGCGGCCTGGCTCCTGGCCGGGTCGGTCGGGGTCGCCTCGGCGGCGGAGCGCCCGCCGCCGGGGGCGTCCTCCTGCGCCGGATGCCACGCCGAGGGGGCCGCCATGGGGGCGATCGACGGGCGCCCGGAGGCCGAGATCGTGGCGGCTCTGGCCGCGTACCGCTCGGGGGCGCGGCCCGCGAGCGTGATGAGCCGCATCGCCAAGGGATTTTCGGACGAGGAGAGCCGGGCCATCGCGGCTTATCTCGCATGGCAGGGCCGGCCATGAGCACCACGCGCCGCGCGCTTCTCGCCACCGGGGCGGCTCTCGCCCTCGCGCGGCCCGCCCTCGCGCAGGCCGCCGCCAAGGTCGTGGTGGTCGGCGGCGGCTTCGGGGGCGCCACCGCCGCGCGCGCGCTCCACCGGGGCGGCCTCGACGTGACGCTGGTCGAGGTGAACCCGACCTACGTCTCCTGCCCGTTCAGCAACGAGGTCATCGCCGGCCTGCAGCCCATGGCGGCCCAGCGCTTCGGCTACGAGGGTCTCGCCCGCGGCGGCATCCGGGTGGTGCACGCCGCCGCCACCGGGATCGACGCGCCCGCCCGCCGGGTCACGCTCGCGGATGGCGGCACGCTCGCCTATGACCGCCTCGTGCTATCGCCGGGAATCGACCTGCGCTTCGACGCCATTCCGGGCTACGACGCGGCCGCCGCCGACCGCATGCCCCACGCCTGGAAGGCGGGCGAGCAGACGCTGCTGCTGGCCCGGCAACTCGCGGCGATGCCGGAGGGCGGCACCGTGGTGCTGTCGGTGCCGGGTAATCCCTATCGCTGCCCGCCCGGTCCCTACGAGCGTGCGAGCCTGATCGCCCATGTTCTCAAGACCACCAAGCCGCGCGCGAAGCTGATCCTCCTCGACGCCAAGGATGCCTTCTCCAAGCAGCGCCTGTTCCAATCGGCCTGGGCCGCGCTCTACCCGACCCAGCTCGAATACGTGCCCCTGGCCGAGGGCGGTCAGGTCAGCGCCGTCGATCCGGACGCCATGATCGTCCGCACCGACTTCTCGGAGTACAAGGCGGATGTCGCCTGCATCATCCCGCCCCAGAGGGCCGGCCGGATCGCGGCGATCGCCGGGGTGGCCGACCGAAGCGGCTGGTGTCCGATCGATCCCGTCACCTTCGAATCGCGGCTGGTGCCCGGCATCCACGTCATCGGCGACGCCGCCATCGCCGGGGCGATGCCGAAATCCGCCTTCTCGGCCAATGCCCAGGCCAAGGTCTGCGCCGATGCGGTGATCGATCTCCTGGCCGGGCGCGCGCCCGAGATCCCGAAGCTGATCAACACCTGCTACAGCCTGGTGGCGCCCGGCTACGGCATCTCCATCGCGGGGGTCTACCATCCGGCGGGCGGCGTCCTTGCGGATGTCGAGGGCGCCGGCGGGATCAGCCCGGTCGATGCGCCGCTGGCCCTGCGCGAGCAGGAGGCGCTCTACGCCGCCGACTGGTATCGCACCATTACGCGGCAGGTCTTCGGGTGAGGGGGGTGCTTCGCTGGGCCTGGATCGCCTGCGCGACCTTGCCCGCGCGGGCGGAGGCCGGAGAGGTTTTGGAGGCGGAGGGGGTGCGACCCGTCACCATCGTCGGCCAAGGCATTCCCGCCAGCCTGACGGGGGTACCGGGCGATCCCGCGCGGGGGCGGGTGATCGTCACCGACCGGACCAGGGGACTCTGCCTGCTCTGCCATGCCGGGCCGTTCCCCGAGGAGCGCTTCACCGGCAATCTCGGCCCCGATCTCACGGGCGTCGGCGATCGCCTGGCACCCGGTGCCCTGCGCCTGCGCCTCGTCGATGGCCGGGTCTTGAACCCGGACACCATCATGCCCTCCTATTACAGCCTCGCCGGCACCGTGCGGGTCGGCGCGGCCTGGCGGGGCCGGCCCGTCCTGGGACCCCAGGAGATCGAGGACATCGTCGCCTTCCTGGCGACGTTGCGCGACACACCATCGGAGAGGCCGGCGCCGTGAGCCCGCAGACATCCCATCGTCCGAGCCGTCGCGGACTCCTCGCCCTGGGACCCGGCATCGCCGCGACCGTCGCCCTGCGCCCGGTGGCGGCCGGGGCCGCGACCCGCACCGAGAGCACCGCCGAGGCCATCCGGCGCTTTGCCGGCGAGGCCGAGATCCAGGCAGGGCGCATCCGCCTCGACCTGCCGCCGCTGGTCGAGAACGGCAACGCGGTGACGATCACCGTGACGGTGGACAGCCCGATGACGCCGGAGGACCATGTCCGGCGCATCGCGGTGTTCAACGACAAGAATCCGCAGCCGAACGTGATCACGGTATACCTGGGGTCGCGTGGAGGTCGCGTCGCGATCACGACCCGAATCCGCCTCGCCGACACGCAACGCATCACCGCCATTGCGGAGACCAGCGACGGCCGCTACTGGTCGACCACGGCCGATGCCATCGTCACCCTCGCCGCCTGCCTGGAGGGCTGAGCCGCCATGGCCCGTACCCTGATCAACGTTCCGAAGACCGCCCGGGCCGGCGAGGTCGTCACGATCAAGACCCTGATCTCGCATCCGATGGAGACCGGCTTCCGGCCGGGGGCCGACGGGCGCATCCGCCCGCGCGACATCATCACGGAGTTCACCTGCCTGTACGACGGCGAGGCGGTGTTCCGGGCCGAGCTGTTCCCGGCGACGGCGGCCAACCCCTACCTGACCTTCAGCCTGCGGGCGACGCAGACGGGCACGCTCACCTTCACCTGGCGCGGCGACAACGGCTTCTCGCAGACCGAGACCGCGACCCTGACGGTGACGTGAGGCGGCTCGCGCTCCTGATGCTGGCGGGCCTGGCGGCGGGCCCGGCGCGGGCGGGCGAGATTCCGCCGGCCGACCGGCGCTCGGGCTTCGACACCATGAGCCCGGACATCCAGGCGATGCAGCGCGACGCCATGGCCAACCCGGCCCTGCTCTGGCTCGAGGACGGCGCCGACCTCTGGGGCCAGCCGCCGGCCCCGGGCGGACGCGCCTGCGCCGGCTGCCATGGGGAGGCCGCGACCGCGATGCGGGGCGTCGCTACGCGTTACCCGGCCTGGGACGCCGAGACCGGGGCGCCGATCGACCTTCAGGGCCGGGTCAACGCCTGCCGGCGCCGCCACCAGGGCGCGGAGCCCTACCCGTACGAGAGCCGGGAACTCCTCGGGCTCACCGCCTACGTCGCCGCCCAGTCCGCGGGCCTGCCGATCACGGTCCCGGACGATCCCCGCCTCGGTCCCGCCCGGGCGGCCGGCGCGGCGCTGTTCACCCGGCGCATGGGCCAGCTCGGTCTGTCCTGCGCCGCCTGCCACGACGCCAATCACGGGCGCCGGCTCGGCGCGGCCCTGATCCCGCAGGGACATCCCACCGGCTACCCGCTCTATCGCCTCGAATGGCAGGGGGTCGGCTCGGTGCAGCGGCGGCTGCGCAACTGCATGACGGGGATGCGGGCCGAGCCCTTCGCCGACGGGTCGCCGGACTTCGTCGCCCTGGAGCGCTACCTCATGGACCGGGCCGCGCCCCTGCCGGTGGAGACCCCGGCGGTGCGTCCGTGAGGGTCAGCGGGCCCAGGACAGCGCGAGGCCGCCGGCCGCCGTGAGCAGCACCACGATCCAGGGGGGCACCCGCCCCACGGTGAGGAGCACGAAGGCCAGCACCGCGAGGGCGAAGTCGCGGGCATTGCCCACGGCACTGATCCAGACGGGATCGTAGAGGGCGGCCCCGAGGATGCCGACCACGGCGGCGTTGGTGCCGCGCATCGCCGCCTGGGCCCGGGGGCGGGCGCGCAGGACGTCCCAGTAGGGCAGGGCGCCGTAGACCAGGAGCAGGCCGGGCAGGAAGATCGCCGCCAGGGCGATGGCCGCCCCGGCGAGCCCGTGCGGCGCCGGCTGGACCGCGGCGCCGAGATAGGCCGCCACGGTGAAGAGCGGCCCCGGCACCGCCTGGGCGGCGCCGTAGCCGGCGAGGAACCGGGCCGGGTCGATCCAGCCGGGGCCGACCAGCTCCGCCTGCAGCAGGGGCAGCACCACGTGGCC
Source organism: Methylobacterium sp. FW306-05-D (assembly GCF_058782155.1). Classification (NCBI taxonomy): domain Bacteria; kingdom Pseudomonadati; phylum Pseudomonadota; class Alphaproteobacteria; order Hyphomicrobiales; family Methylobacteriaceae; genus Methylobacterium; species Methylobacterium sp. FW306-05-D. The sequence goes on along the minus strand of NZ_JBYSXL010000034.1, from coordinate 850 downwards.
GCCGCCGAACACCAGGGCGCCCGAGCGGTAGAAGGCGTCGAACAGGGCGAGCCCCTGGGCCGCCGGCCCCCCGCCGCCCGGCGCGGGCAGGACGGGCGCGAGGAGAGCCGGGCCGACGAGCAGGATCGCGAACAGCATCAGCGCCGCCGCGCCCGCCCGTCGCGAGACCGGCACCGCGAGGCGGCCGCCGGTCGCGGCGGGGCCGGCCCGGCACAGGAACAGCCCGGCCGCCGCCCCGAGGCCGATCGCCAGCACCTGGCCGACGGCGCCGGGCAGGACGACGACGCCCGTCAGCGCCGCCACGGCGATCCCGGCGCGGGGCCGGTCGGGGGTGAGGGTGCGGGCCATGCCCCAGACCGCCTGGGCCACCACCGCCACGGCCACGAGCTTGAGGCCGTGCAGCACGGCCTCGGCCCAGGGCCCCATCAGGGCGCCGGCCCCCAGGGCGAAGGCGAGGAGCACCAGGGCGGAGGGCAGGGTGAAGGCCGCCCAGGCCGCGAGCCCCCCGAGGAGGCCGCCGCCCCGCAGCAGGCCGAGGGAGAACCCGACCTGGCTGGAGGCCGGCCCCGGCAGGAACTGGCACAGGGCGACGAGGTCGGCGTACCCGGCCTCGTCCATCCAGCGCCGGCGCTGCACCAGCTCGGCCCGGAAGTAGCCGAGATGCGCGATCGGGCCGCCGAAGGCGGTGAGGCCGAGCTTCAGGAAGACCCGGAACACCTCCGCGGGCGATCCTCCGGCGGGGGGCACTTCGGCGGAGGGCGCTGCGGCAGGCGGGACTTCGGCAGGGGAAACCACGGCAGGAGATCCTGCGGCGGCGAATTCCGCGGCGAGGGATCGTTCGGCGGGCGGG